>JAEXZK010000244.1 GCA_023451415.1 Bacillota bacterium
TTGGCGATCTGGGAGCCATAGGCCTCTCGGAAATTATCCATGCGGCCAACAGGGGCGAACATTTTATGACGGTGTTTATCAATAACAGCACCTACGGCATGACCGGCGGGCAGATGGCCCCCACCACCCTCATAGGGCAAAAGACCACAACCACTCCTGCGGGGCGCGACCCCCGGACTGACGGGTACCCCATCAAGATGTGCGAAATCATCTCCCAGCTGGATGCCCCCGCCTATGTTGCCCGGTTTGCCCTGGATAATCCCGCCAACATCATCAAAGCGAAAAAGGGTCTGCAAAAGGCTTTTGAAATTCAGCTGAAGGGCGAAGGCTTCGCCTTTGTGGAGCTGCTTTCGAACTGCCCCACCAACTGGGGAATGTCCCCGGTCAAATGCCTGGAATGGATCAGTGAGTACACCTCAAAGGTTTTCCCGGTAGGTGAATATAGGGCCAAGGAGGGGGTGAAATAATGGAGAACAGACTGATTATCGCCGGGTTCGGCGGGCAGGGGGTCATGATGATCGGACAACTGCTCTGCTACGCCGCCATCGATTACGGCAAAGAGGCTCTTTTCCTGCCTCATTATGGTCCAGAGCAGCGGGGCGGCACTGCCAACTGTACAGTGACCATCTCCGATGAAGCGATCGGCTCTCCCATCGTCCGCAAGATCGATGTGCTTATTGCAATGAACCAGCCCTCTTTGACGAAGTTTGCCGGACGGGTCAAAGATGATGGAATCATCCTGGCCAATAGCAATCTCTGCGAAGGGCCGCCGGAGGGCTGTTGCGCCCGCTATATTCCCATGGCGGTGGACGAGGAGGCGGAGAAACTGGGCTCCAAGAAAGTGGCCAACATTGTCATGCTGGGAGCCTACAATCAAGTGGCCCAAATTTTCAGCGAAGAAGAACTCATCTCAGCAGTCGTCAAAAAACTGGGCAGAAAGCCGCAGTTCCTGGAAATGAATAAGGCTGCGGTAAAACTGGGCATGGTTTTGGCGGCCAAGTAGCAAACCCCGCAATTTTGAGGAAGAAGAGGAAAGTAGTAAAAGGAGGAACTCTCAATGTCATTACCCTTTATTCTGTTGAATATGGCCATCGCACTGGTGATCATTATGGTAATGATTATGAAACTCAACATCAACGCGGTAATCAGCCTGTTTGTAGGTGGTATTTACGTGGGAGTCGTATGCGGCTTGGGTATGGCCAATACGGTCAGCACCTTTGCATCGGGCTTCGGCGGCACAATGACCAGCTTGGGCATGTCCATCGGTCTGGGCGTCATCATGGGCCAGCTGCTCTCCGATGCGGGAGGTGCCCAGGTCATTGCCAAGACCATGGTTTCAAAGTTTCCAAAGGAAAAAGCGATCATTGCGCTGATCCTTACCTCCTTCTTTATTTCAGTACCTGTATTTTTTGACGTCTGCCTGGTCATCATGATCCCCATCGGCTATGCCGTGGCCAAGGAGATCGGGGCGCCTCGTTCACTCATTGCCTGTGCACTGGTCTGCGGTGCTGGTTCCGCCCATTCCTACGTCCCGCCCACACCTGCCCCTATGGCCGCGGCGGAACAGCTGAACTTCAGCATGGGGACCATGATCGTCTTTGGCGCAATCATCAGTCTTATTGCTATGTTTGCCACCCTGCCCATCATGTATAAGGTCCTTTGGCCTAAAAACGGCACCAGCAAGTTCTTTACAGAGAAAGACATGGACCCCGACTTTGTACCCATCAAGGCTCAGGATTACAGTGACCGCAAGCTGCCCTCTTTCGGCGTAGCCTGCCTGCCCATTATTTTGCCTGTGCTGCTGATCCTCCTGGACTCCACATGGGGAGCTGTGGCAGAAGTTAAGCCTGACTTTGTGGCCTTCATCGGCAACAAAAATATCGCCCTGCTTATTGGCGCTTTCTGTGCCTACTTTATTGCCAACGGCAATATGAGCAAATCTGAAATCAAAAAAAGCGTAAACAAGGCTTTGGAGACCTGTGGCGTCGTACTGATGGTTACCGGTGCCGGCGCGGCCTTTGGCGCAGTCATCCGGGCCACCAAGATCGGCGATCTGATTACTGCTGCTGTGGGCACATCCACAAGTGCGGTTATCCCCGTTTTGATCATTACCTACCTGGTGGGTGTGGTCCTGCGCGTCTGCATGGGTTCCGCTTCCAGCGCCGGCATCTCCTGCTTGGCCATTATGGCGCCCGTTATTGCCTCTCTGCCCCAGGTGCACCCGGTGTATTTTGCCATGGCCGGTCTGTCGGGATGCAATATGATTGGGCTGCCCAACGACAGCGGGTTCTGGATTTCCACCAATATGAATGGTTTTACCATCGTAGGCGGGCTGAAGACTTATACCGTCTTTGGCGCCATCCGGGCCGCCACCATTCTCCTGATACTTATCGTTATGTCTATGATTCTGCCAATGGGGATCGCATGAATACCATTCCCCCATCAATAAAATGGTAATGCCGAAAGCATTGTCATAAGCGGCCTTCAGGGGGCTGTTTAGGCCCTCTGAAGGCCCCTCCCTGGGTCTACCCCATGCCTCGACCAAGTCGGTCCCTAAAAGCAAATAATCCAGGCCTCCTCCAACTGGGGAAGGCCTGGATTATTTGCTTGGTGCCGGTAGCCGGGGTCGAACCGGCACGGTATCGCTACCAACGGATTTTGAGTCCGTCACGTCTGCCAATTCCATCATACCGGCATGATGATCACTGGGCATCATTATACAATAAAAAAAGAGGCATTGCAAGACCCGAAGCACCTCTTATTGCCGAAGCCTGAGCCAAAGCCAGAGGCCTGCCCTCACCGGCGCCGGCGGAGTGGCCGCCAGCGCCCGGGCTTCCTCCAGCACCCGGGCGGCCCCGGTGAGGTCCAGGACCACTTCCCGGCCCAGAATCCCCAGCCGGTACCGCAGGGGCGCGTCCTCGCCCCCCTGGAGGATGGGCGGGGCCCCGGGGAGCATGGTGGCGCGGATGACGCGGTCCACATGCCCCAGGCCCGCCGCCAGGGACAGGCCCGCCGCGAGCCCTGCCGCAGCCACCGCCGCCCGCTGCATCATTTTCTTTTTGCTTTTGGCCGGGCGGCGCCGGCCCCCGGAATGCTTCCCTTTTTTCTTCAATCCTTCGCTCCATCCTGCGCAGGGCTTCCTGCTATTTGGTATGCTGGTTTATGTAGTCGGCCAGGACCGGGGCGATGAGCCTTGCCGTATAGATGGATTCCGCCAGGGTGTTGCCGTTGGTGCCAAACTCAAAGAGAAGGGAGCCGTCGGTCATCCCCAGGTTATAGTTGCGGTAGCAGAAGAAAATGGGGCGGGTCAGGCCGGGCGCCTTCTGCTCGATGCCTGAGACCAACTCCGCGGCAAAGCGGAAATTTTCTTTCCACCGCGGCACGCCGATGGAGCCGTCGTCGCAGGGGGCGATGATCATCAGCTGGGCGGCGTTTTTGCCGTCCACCTCCACCACCGGCTTGAGGACGGACATGTCGTCGTAAATGACCGCGTCCCGGTGGATGTCGATGGCCACCTTGATGGAGGGGTAGCGGTCCAGATAGTCTTGGACTGTGACCCTGCTGCGGTCATAGGCGCCGTTGTAGGAAGGGTGGTCGTGAAGGGTGGTGTCATGGATGACGTTGATCCCCCGGGCCTCCAGCTCCCGGGCCAGGGTGTCGCCCACTGCGGCCATGTTGTTATTCTTATCCACATCCCGCCAATTATTCCTGGTATCATAGACGCCGCCGGGGCTGGGGTCGTAGCTCTCGGTGGTGTGGGTGTGATAGAGGAGCACCTGAGGCTGGCCGCTGTCCCCCAAGGTCAGAGAAGCGGGATCATCCAGGACGGCCAGGATTTCCTGGGGAGTAAGACGGGTATAGTTGCGCACCCAGGCGTCCTGCCAACGGACAAAGGCCTCGTTGCCCTCCTCTCCGGTAACGGTCTGGGCGATGAGGGCGCCCCGGTGCTCCTCAGGGATATCCTCGGGGTCATAATCGGTTTCCGGCAGGCCGTCCCCTGGCTGATGGCCGCCGGAGGATGAGGAGGAGGGGGGCGGGAGGGAGGCCTCGGGCGGGTCGTCCGGAGGCTGATCCACCTGGTCGATGGGTATGATTTCGGCGGCAAAGCGCTCCTGAAGGGTGACAGCAGCCCCTTCCGGCATGGTGAGCGCCGCTGAAAAAAGCGTGGCCTGTCCCAGAAGGGACTCCAAAACGGGACCCAGGGTGGGATACATGAAAAGAAAGGCCACAGCCCCGGCCAGGGCGGCAGCCGCGCGAAAGACCTGCGCAAATTTTTCTTTTCCGTTTCTTTTCACCGTCAGACCCCCAAACCATGTCCTAAGACTATTTTTATTCCGGCTGCGGGGGCATTATGACCCGGGAAATGGCGGAAAATCCAGGGTTTTTTTGATTTTTTTCGGATGAAGGTATTGCTTTTTGGCCAAAATAATGCTAGTATAACTTGTACTGTCTAATGCTGTGAAGGAGGTGTCATTATGCCGAATATCAAGTCTGCCAAGAAGAGAGTCAAGGTCATCGCCGTCAAGACCGCCCGGAACAAGGCTCAGAAGAGCAACCTGAAGACTGTCATTAAGAAGGCTGAGCTTTCTCTTGCCAACGCTGGCGACGATCGTCAGGCCGCTGTCAAGCTGGCCATGAAAAAGATCGACCAGGCCGCCGCCAAAGGCCTTCTTCACAAGAATACGGCTGCCAGAAAGAAATCTGCTCTGGCCCGCAAGCTGGGCGCTACCGCCTAAGCTGCTCCAAACCGCACAAAAAAGGACTGTCCGCAAGGACGGTCCTTTTTTCTTTGCCGGCGTGCCGCCGGAGCCACACCGCGCAGAGAGGCACAAGTGCGGCGCAGCCTGCTCCCCCGCGCCCCGGCAAATTCTGGCCGTTAGATTCAGACCGGCGTGCCGCCGGAGCCACATCGCGCAGAGAGCCACAAGTGCGGTGCGGCCTGCTCCCCCGCGCCCCGGTAAATTCTGACCGCTGGCTGGGCGGGACAGGATCCGGTCCCGAACTTACAGGTACCGGCCCCGGCCGCCGCCTCCGCCCCGGTAGGAGGAATACTTCCCCTTGCGGCGGCGGCGCTTGTTGGCATGGAGCATCAGCATGGTGTAGAGGACGATGAGGAGGGTCACCAAAATGATGATAAACTTCACCTGGAAGGAGTGGATGGCGTTGCCGAACCACCCCAGGAAGGTGAGAAATTTGGAAGCTTCCACGCTGTCGGTGGTAATCAGGGGGACGGAGCCTATTTCCTCGTCGGCCAGCATCAGCCGGAGGGAGCCCACGGTCTGGCCTTTTTCCACCGGCGCGGCCAGGACGTCGGGGATATCGTAGACATACTGGACGCTGGACAGGTCGATATCACCCGGCATAAGCGTGGTGCACTGGCCGTCGGTGGCCAGCATCACATGATCGCTTTTAAAGGAATATTTGACCGCCACCTCGGCCAGCTCCTCGCCCCGCTCCACTACGGTGCGGACGCTGAAGTT
This sequence comes from Bacillota bacterium, assembly GCA_023451415.1. Classification (GTDB taxonomy): domain Bacteria; phylum Bacillota; class Clostridia; order Oscillospirales; family Ruminococcaceae; genus Angelakisella. The sequence goes on from JAEXZK010000244.1 coordinate 5,481, forward strand.
GCCAAAGGCCCATTCAAAAAGCTTGCGCGCTTCATAGAAGTTGAGGAACTCCGGGTCGGTGGCGGAGCCGTCGGCTTCGGTCTGTGGGGCGCCCAAAATAATGGTGAGGTAGGTGTACCCCCCCGAGGAGGCCTGGGTGGCCAGGCAGCGGCCCGATTCCGGCAGGGTGCCGGTCTTGATGCCCTGGGCCGGGGCGTAGTAATACTCGCTGCTTTGGAAGAGCATTTTGTTGGTGCTGATCTCCACGAGGGAATCATGCTTGTTGGTGGGGCCGATGTCCTTGGAGGTGGTGGCGACGATCTCGGCAAAAGTGGGGTTGTCCATGGCATACTTGCAGATTTTGGCCATATCCCGGGCCGTCGTGTAGTTTTCCGGGTCGTGGAGGCCGTGGGGGTTGGTAAAGTGGGTGCCGGTGCAGCCCAGCTCTGCGGCCTTTTCGTTCATCATTTCCACAAAGTGGGTGACGGCGCCGTCGCCCACATAATCGGCCAGCATCAGGGCGGCCTCCCCGGCGGACTGGAGCAGCGCCGCGTAGAGCAGCCCCCGGATGGTGACCTCCTCATTCTGGAGGATGCCGCCCAGGGAGGAGCCTGTGCCGTAGATCATGTCCTGGAGGTACAGCTTGAGAGAAGCGGTCTCGGTGTCCAGGTCCAGATTATTTTCCTCCATGTATTCCAGGGTGACGATGGCCGTCATCACCTTGGTCAGCGAAGCGGGATACATTTTTTGGTCGGCGTTCTTTTCATACACCGGCAGGCCGGTGTCCAGGTTCTCCACATAAACGGCCTCGGAGCGGACCTCAAAGTCCGGCTCGTAGGCGGCATAAGCGGTGACGGGGGAGAGAACGGCGAAAAATACCATCGCCGCCGCCACCAGAAAAGTCAACTTTTTCATAGACAATCCCCCCGATATCAGATAAAATGGAAATATTACAGTACGCTTCATATTCCAGGGCACTGCCGGCGAGGCGAAGAACACCGCTGTACAGTCATTACAGCATGTCCGCGCAGCGGGACGCCGCAATTGGCCGCCGGAGGAAGCCCGCGCCGCCCTGGCCCCGGTTTACAATCACCGTATGCGGTCATTATAGCATGTCTCCTCAGTTTTTGCCTACCAATAAATTGTGAACTTTTCCGAGGCGGTTTAAACTGCCCGGCCAAAGAAAGGATGCGGTCACTATGAACGAGCAGAACTATGGCCTGGACACCCTGGCCCTCCACGCCGGCTTCCGGGCCGATCAGACGGAAGGCTCCACCGAGGTGCCCATCCACCAGACCTCCGCCTACATGTTCCACAGCACCCAGCACGCCAAGGAGCTCTTTGAGCTGAAGGCCCCGGGCAACATCTACTCGCGCCTGGGCAACCCCACCGTCACGGTGCTGGAGGAGCGGATCGCCGCCATGGAGGGCGGCGTGGGCGCCGTGGCGTTTTCCTCGGGCCATGCAGCCATGTTTTCCGCCATCCTCTGCCTCTGCCAGACGGGGGACGAGGTGGTCTCCTCCCTGAACATCTACGGCGGCGCCATCAACATGTTCGGCGTCACCCTGGGCAACCTGGGGATCAAGGTCCGCTTTGTCACCGGCAACGACCCCGCCGCCTGGGAGGCCCAGGTCACCGACAGGACCAAGGCGTTTTTTGTGGAGGCGGTGGGCAATCCCAACGCCAATGTGGCCGACCTGGAGGCCATCTCCGGAGTGGCCAGGCGCCACGGCATCCCTTTCATTGTGGATTCCACCTTTACCACCCCGGCCCTCATCCGGCCCAAGGACTTCGGCGCGGATATCATCATCCATTCCGCCACCAAGTTCCTGGGCGGCCACGGGACCTCCCTGGCCGGCCTGACCGTGGACTGCGGCACCTTCCCCTTTGAGGGGAACCCCCGTTTCCCTTATTATAATGAGCCCGACGTCAGCTACCATGGCACCGTCTTTGCGCGGGACTTTGGCCCCGCGGGGTTTGCCACCCGGCTGCGCGCCCTCTTCCTCCGGGATCTGGGCGGCTGCCTGAGCCCCTTTAACGCCTGGCTCATCCTCCAGGGCATGGAGACCCTGGGCCTGCGGATGGAGCGCCATTGCCAGAACGCCCTGGCCGTTGCCAAGTGGCTCAGGGAGAACCCGGCGGTCACCTTTGTCACCTGCCCGGCCCTCCCCGACAGCCCTCAGCGCCCCCTGGTGGAAAAATACCTGGGCGGCAAGGGCGGCGCGGTCTTCACCTTTGGCCTCCGGGGCGGCAGGGAAGCGGGCGGCCGCTTCATCGACAGCGTCCGGCTGGCGGCCAACGTGGCCAACGTGGGCTCCACCAAGACGCAGGTCATCCATCCCGCCACCACCACCCACAGCCAGCTCAGCGAGGAGCAGCTGAAGGAATCGGGCATCACCGGGGAGACCATCCGCATTTCGGTGGGTATTGAAAACGTGGAAGACATCATCGCCGACCTCAGCCAGGCCATTGACGCCTCCCAGAAATAACCCCATCCCAACAACACACCAATCCGCCAGAGCAAAGGAATGGACAGCCCATGATTTATTTTACCGGAGACCTCCACGGCGATAAAAAGCGCCTGGAGGAAAAAAGCATCAAACGCCTGCGCCGGGGGGATACCCTGGTGGTCTGCGGGGATTTCGGCTTTATATGGGACGGCTCCCCGGAGGAACAAAAGCTGCTGGACTGGATCGGCAAGCGCCGGTACCATGTCGTTTTTGTGGAGGGCACCCACGACAACCTGGACCTCCTGGCCGGGTACCCCGTGGAGGAGTGGAACGGTGGGCTGACCCACCGCATCAGCGGCAATCTCCGCCACCTTATCCGGGGCCAGGCCTTCTGCATTGAGGGGAAGACCCTTTTTGCCGTGGGCGGGGGCCAGAGCGACGATTTTGCCCAGCGGGAGCCCGGGCTCACCTGGTGGCCTCAGGAAATGCCCACCGAGGAGGACCTGCGGGCATACTGGGCGGCGGCGGAGGGCCTGGGGCTGAAGATGGACTATGTGGTCTCCCACCAGGCGCCCACCAACATCGACTCCTGCATCACCCACCGGGTCTGCGAGGTCAACTATCTGACGGCGTTCTTCGACCTTTTGCAGCGGAGGTGCGCCTTCCGGGGCTGGTATTTCGGCAGCTATCATCAGAACAAGGTGATCCCGCCCCACTACCACTGCCTTTTTAACGAGGTGGCGGCGGGGGAGTAATCCCGGCGGCGCAAAAGGGGAAAGCCCGGGGGACCGAAGGGGAACGAAAGATGGGAGGAAAACCGGTCAAGCTCCTGACGGCGGTTTTATTCGGCATCTGCGCCGCAATCTGGACAGCCAGGTGCGTTCCGGACCTTATCTATGACCCTCCGGGTATGCTCCTTAGGGGCCTCAGCATCCTGTGCGCCGCGAGCTGGGCCGCGGGCTTCTGCAAGATGGTGCGGGAGTACCGCCGCTCCAGAAAGCAGGTGCTGCGGCCCCGGCGTTTGTGCGCGGGACGGCAGGGAAGCCAAAAAGCGGCCGCCGGATTTTTCCGGCGGCCTTGTGTTGGATCAAAGTTAAACTGCGGCGGCCTCCCCACAGGAATCTAGGTATTCCCGCAGGGTGCCTTTAAAGACCTGATGGAGGCCCCGGATGGTGTAAAAATCCTCGGGACGCACCAGGGAATAGTCCTTGGAAAACCGGGCCACCCCGCCCCGTGTGAGAAGATAGGCCACAAACTGGGAGCAGACAAAATGCCTGCGGCACTGCCAGGGGATCTGGAGGGCGATGAGGGGCAGACCCAGGAAGTTGTAGTGGTACTGCCTGTATTCGGTAAGGAAGCTGGCGATGAGCCCTTCCACCCGGCGGTATTCTTCGTCGGTGACCCGGATCTCATACACCAGGCACCGGGTGTTGTACCTGGAGAAAACGCCCCCCTGAGGGTCCTCCCGGACAAAGCCCGCGATGATGGGGAAATACTGGCTGCGGCGGCCAAAGCTGTACAGCTGGGTGAGCTCCCGGTCCAGGGACAGGGAGACGTGGGTATACTCTTTATTGGTGCACAGGCGCAAAAAGCGGGAAAACTTTGTGCCTGTCATCGAAAGCATGAGATAAATGCTGCGCTCCATCACAATACCTCCCGGGTGAATATCCAACCAAACCAAGAATACCACCCCTCCCTCTAAATTTTCTGGAAAAGGCGGGCTTGGCCTTTCTATAATATAAGAGTGGCCTGCATCCCGCCCAAATGATGCGGAGGGGGCAGAAAAAAACCTTCTGCAAACGAAACGAGCCAAAGCCCCCGGGAGATTCAAAAAAACTCCCAAAAAACCAGAAAAAGGGCTTGCAATCAGGGCTTGCGTGTGTTATGATACTTAGGCGTGACTGCACAAGATATGCGATGATGCGGGAGGTGGCCGTTAAGGCGGCGCGACGGCGCTGCTGAAAACGGGGAATTTCCGCGGAGTATGTCCGATTTTAAACCGGGCGGCTTTGAATACTGGCAAGCTGCGCGGCCCTGCCGGGCCGTCGAGCCCTGCGCGTAGAGCGTCCTGCCTTCAGGCGGACGGGTTCCCGGACAAACCGTGCCCTTTTGGAGGGCTTCGGTTTTCCGGTTTTTTCTATGCCAGGGCAAGAAACACCCGGCGTGGTTGACAGCATAAACAGTGCAAACCGTCGCCAAAGGACAAAAATTCAAGGAGGCGATGTTTCAGTGGCAGTCAAGGAGAAAATCAGAATCAGACTCAAGGGTTACGATCATCAGTTGGTGGATGCCTCGGCGGAGAAGATCGTCGAGACCGCCAAGCGGACCGGCGCCAGAGTGTCCGGCCCCATCCCCCTTCCCACCGAGAAGGAAGTGGTCACGATCCTGCGCGCTGTCCATAAGTACAAGGACAGCCGCGAGCAGTTTGAGATGAGGACTCACAAGCGGCTCATCGACATCCTGCGGCCGTCCAACAAGACTGTGGACGCGCTCAAGGGTCTTGAGCTCCCTGCCGGCGTCGAGATCGAGATCAAGCTGTAAAGGCTTGCATTTCAGAAAAGCCCGGTGCTTTTCCAAATCGAGACACCGACAAGGTCACGTTGACGCCCGCCGGGACGTCAACCAATAACCGAACAGGAGGAAAACAGAAATGCAAAAGTGTATTATCGGCAAGAAAGTCGGCATGACCCAGCTCTTTGATGAGAAGGGCAACGGCGTCCCCGTCACCGTGGTCGAGGCCGGTCCCTGCGTCGTGGTGCAGAAGAAAACAACCGAAAACGACGGTTATGAAGCCGTGCAGATCGGTTTCGGCGCACTGAGCGACAAGCGGGCCAACAAGGCCATCAAGGGACATTTTGCCAAGGCTGACGTGGCCCTGAAGAAGGTGCTGCGGGAGTTCCGCCTGGATGACATCTCCGCGCTGAATGTGGGCGACATCATCAAGGCCGACGCTTTCACCACCGCCGACCGCGTGGACGTGTGCGGCATCTCCAAAGGTAAGGGCTACGCCGGCGTCATCAAGCGCTGGAACGCCCATTCCCTCAAGGACACCCATGGTACCGGCCCTGTCCACCGTCATGCCGGCTCCAACGGCGCCTGCTCCGATCCTTCCCGGGTCATGAAGGGCAAGAAGCTGCCCGGACACCTGGGCGCCGAGAGAGTCACCGTCCAGAACCTGGATGTGGTGAAGATCGACGCCGAGAACAACCTGCTGGCGATCAAAGGCGCTGTCCCCGGCCCCAAGGGCGGCATCGTCTACATCACCGACAGCGTCAAGAACGCGTAAGGAAGGAGGAAGAAGCAATGCCTAAGGTAACCGTTTATGATATGTCCGGCAAGAGCGTGGGCGAGCGGGAGATCTCCGAAGCCATCTTCGGCATCACCCCCAATGCGCCCGTCCTCCATGCCGTAGTCAAAAATTATCTGGCCAACCAGCGCCAGGGCACCCAGTCCACCCTGACCCGCACCGAGGTCAGAGGCGGCGGCCGCAAGCCCTGGAGGCAGAAGGGCACCGGACACGCCCGGCAGGGCTCCATCCGCGCTCCCCAGTGGAAACACGGCGGCGTGGCCCTGGGCCCCAAGCCCCGGGATTACAGCTACACTCTCAACAAGAAGATGAAGGTGCTGGGCCTCAAGTCCGCCCTCTCTTCCAAGGTCCAGGAAGAAAGCCTCCTCATTGTGGAAGGCCTGAAGATGGACGAGTACAAGACCAAGACCATTGCGGCGATGCTCAAGGCCCTGGAGGCCGGCAAGAAGCCCATGATCATCACCGCTGAAGTGGACAAGATGCTGGTGGGCAGCGCCTCCAACATCCCCGGCGTCAAGACCGCCGTCGTGGGCGCCATGAGCACCTATGACATCCTGAACGCCGACAAGCTCATCCTTTCCACCGAGGCTGTGGATAAGCTCGAGGAGGTGTACAAGTAATGAAAGCTCCCCAGGATATCATTCTGACCCCTGTCATCACCGAGAACAGCATGGAGGGCCTGGCACTCAAGAAGTACACCTTCCGGGTGGCTAAGGACGCCAACAAGATCGAGATCGGCAAGGCTGTGGAGACCCTCTTCCCCGGCACCAAGGTGAAGAGCGTCAACACCATGAACTGCAAGGGCACCTTTAAGCGGATGGGCCGCACCGCCGGCTACACCCCCGCCTACAAGAAGGCCATCGTCACCCTCACCGAGGACTCCAAGGGCATCGAGTTCTTCGAGAGCATGCAGTAAGGGCCCCCGGGCCCAGCCGGAGGGTGCTGTCCCCCGGCGGGCGGCATGACCGCCCCAGTATGGAGCCCCGCCTTGGGCTCCGCCAATACGAACAAGGAGTGAAACCAACATGGCTATCAGAAAATATAAGCCCACGACAGCCGGCCGGCGTGGCATGACCACCACCGACTACACCGGACTGTCCAAGGTTGCTCCCGAAAAAAGCCTTCTTGAGCCCGTTAAGAAGCATTCCGGACGCAACAACACCGGCCGCATCACTGTCCGCCATCACGGCGGCGGCAACCGTCAGAAGTACCGCATCATCGACTTCAAGCGCAACAAGCTGGATATGCCCGCCAAGGTCCTGACCCTGGAGTACGATCCCAACCGCAGCGCCCACATCGCCCTGGTGCAGTACGAGGACGGCGAAAAGCGCTACATCATCGCCCCCAACGGCCTTCAGGTGGGCGACACCGTCATGAGCGGCGCCGGCGCCGACATCAAGCCCGGCAACGCCCTCCCCCTGAGCAACATCCCCCAGGGTACCTTCATCCACAACGTGGAGCTCTACCCCGGCAAGGGCGCTCAGCTGTCCCG
>JAEXZK010000133.1 GCA_023451415.1 Bacillota bacterium
GTCCTCATACTGCCCCATTTTATCGGCCTCCTGGGCGTCCAGTGCGCCCAGCCCATCGCCGATGTGCTCACCCTGATCACCGCCATCCCTCTGGGGCTGGCCACTGTGCGGAATATTGCCCGGCTCCAGGCCCAGCTGCCCCGTGCCGGGGCGGGGGCTGAGGTATCCGGGGAAGCTTCCACCGCCGCCGTGGAGGAATGAACGATGCAGACTTTTGCCAACCGGTATATCTCCATCCTGTACCGCTACAGCCAGCGGTATTTCAGCCAGCGCCTCCGGGAGGAGGGCACTCCCCTGGAGCTGGGTCAGATGCCCTGCATGATGCGGGTGCTGCGGGAGCCGGGCCTGACCCAGGAGGCCATCAGCGCCCAGCTGGGGATGGACAAGGGCACCGTCGCCCGGAGCCTCTGCACCCTGGAGCGGCAGGGCTACATCCTCCGGCGGGAGGACCCGGAGGACCGCCGTGTCAACCATATCTACCCCACCCAGGCGGGGGAATGCCTTCTCCAGGTGCTGCTGCGCCATTTCACCGACTATCAGGAGATGCTTTTCCGGGGCTTCAGCCCCGAGGACCAGAGCCAGGCCATGGATCTGCTCCGGCGGATGCAGGCCAATGTGGCCCGGCAGATGGAGGGGATTCCTCCCCTTTGCACCGGGGACCACGAGCCCCGGACGGCGGAAGAAAACCGCGGGGATGGGCATAATAACTGACAAGGCGGCTTGGGAAGCTTGAAGCTGATAAAAATTTAACAAAAAAGACCGCAATTGGGCATATTTGCCCAATATTTTCTTGCAAATTGCAGCATGTTGTTTTACAATGTAGAAGTAATATGGACCCGGCATTCCCCCAAAACCAACCCCCGGAAAGGATGGAAGGAATATGAACACTCTCAACAAAGTGACCATCGAAGACCTGGACGCAGCGGGCAAGCGCGTGCTGGTCCGGTGCGACTTCAACGTCCCCATGAAGGAGGGCGTCATCACCAACGATAACCGTATCGCGGCCGCCCTGCCCACCCTGAAATATCTCATGGGCAAGGGAGCCCGGCTGATCCTTTGCTCCCATCTGGGCAAGCCCAAAAACGGCCCCGAGGCCAAGTTCTCCCTGGCCCCCGTTGCCGTCCGCCTCAGCGAGCTGCTGGGGAAGCCGGTGGTCTTTGCCGACGACGACAACGTGGTGGGCCCCCAGGCCAGGGCCGCCGTGGCCGCCATGAAGGACGGGGATGTGGTCCTGCTCCAGAACACCCGCTTCCGCGCCGAGGAGACAAAGAACCTGGAGGCGTTCAGCAAGGATCTTGCCTCCCTGGCCGACATCTATGTGGACGACGCCTTTGGCTCCGCCCACCGCGCCCATTGCTCCACCGTCGGCGTCACCGAATATGTGGGGGAAACCGCCGTGGGCTATCTGATGCAGAAGGAGATCGCCTACCTGGGCAACGCTGTTGAGAATCCCGTGCGGCCCTTTGTGGCCATCCTGGGCGGCGCCAAGGTGGCCGATAAGCTCAGCGTCATCGAGAACCTGCTGAGCAAGGTGGATACCCTCATCATCGGCGGCGGCATGGCCTACACCTTCCTCAAGGCCAAGGGCCTGGAGGTGGGCACCTCCCTGGTGGATAACGAAAAGGTGGACTACTGCGCCGAGATGCTGAAGAAGGCGGAAGCCAAGGGCGTACAGCTCCTGCTGCCCGTGGACACCGTGGTGGCGGCCTCCTTCCCCGATCCCATCGACGGGCCCATCCAGGTCTCCGTGGTGGATGCGGACAAGATCCCCGCCGGCCAGATGGGCCTGGACATCGGGCCCAAGACCCGCGCCCTCTTTGCCGGCGCTGTCCAGACCGCCAAGACCGTGGTCTGGAACGGCCCCATGGGCGTCTTTGAGAACCCTGTCCTGGCTGAGGGCACCATCGCCGTGGCCAAGGCCCTGGCCGGCACCAACGCCACCACCATCATCGGCGGCGGCGACAGCGCTGCGGCTGTGATGCAGCTGGGCTTTGCCGACAAGATGACCCATATCTCCACCGGCGGCGGCGCTTCCCTGGAGTACCTGGAGGGCAAAGTCCTCCCCGGCGTGGCCGCCATTGCCGACAAAAAGTGACTTGACACGCAGCGTCCGCCGGACGCACTGGCGCAAACGGCACGGAACGCCTGCTCCCGTGCCGTTTGTCCGTAACAGAAAGGATTTGTGCTTATGGCTATGATGACGGGAATTACCATTGTCGCCCTCCTGTTTTATCTGGTGTTCCTGGCAGGGATGATCTTCCTCATGGGCTTCGGCCTGTGGAAGATGTCCAAAAACGCCGGCATCCCCCACGCCTGGACTTCCTTCCTCTATCCCTTGTACAACATGGGCCTGCTGGCGGAGCGCTCCCTGTATGCCCATACCGGCCGCCAGAAGCCGCTGGCCAAGTGGAGCCTCTGGCTCATCATCGCCATCGCGGCGGTGATCCTGCTGCTTCTGGTCGGGACCGTTGCGGCCATGGCCTCCGGCTTCATGGCGGTGAACCTCTTTTCCGCCATCCTAATCTTTCCTCTCACTATCGCCGGGGTCGTCCTCACCTACTATGACCTCTATTATATTTACAAGGACTATACCCCCGGCAACGAGGTGGTGCTGCTGGTGGTTTCCATCCTCTGCGGCGCCTACCCCATCATTTTCCTGGTGGTCATGAACGTGGTGCCGGTGTCGGTGGCGGGACGCTGCCCCTATGGCCAGCCCAAGTACAACCGCCCCTATCAAGGCCCCCAGGATCCCGGCGGCCAGCCCCCCTGCGGCGGGCCTGAATATCGCTAAAACACAACAAACATAAAGGAGCTGTCAACATGAACAAAGCCCTGCGGAAAGCCGTCATCGCCGGCAACTGGAAGATGAACAAAAACCGTGAAGAGGCCAAAGCCCTCATCGCTGATATGATCCCCCTGGTAAAGGACGCCGGGTGCGACGTGGTCATCTGCGTCCCCTACACCAACCTGGAGACCGCCCTGGACGCCACCAGGGGCACCAACATCCATGTGGGAGCGGAGAACTGCCACTGGGCCGCCTCGGGCGCCTTTACCGGCGAAATATCCGCCTCCATGCTTACCGAGATGGGCGTTGAATATGTCATCATCGGCCACTCCGAGCGCCGGCAGTACTTCGGCGAGACCGACGTCACCGTGAACAAGCGGGTCCGTGCCGCCCTGGACGCCGGCCTGAAGGTGATCCTCTGTGTTGGTGAGCTGCTGGATCAGCGGGAAGCCGGCATCACCCAGGAGATTGTGGGGATGCAGACCAAGGTGGCCTTGGGCGGCGTCACCGGGGAGGAACTGAAGAACATCATCATCGCTTACGAGCCTGTGTGGGCCATCGGCACCGGCAAAACCGCCACCGCCCAGCAGGCAAACGAGGTCAACCGCTACATCCGCACCGTGGTGGAGGGGCTCTACGGCAAAAAAGCGGCTGACGGCGTCACCATCCAGTATGGCGGCTCCATGAACGCCGGCAACGCCGACGAGCTTACCGCCCAGCCCGATGTGGATGGCGGCCTCATCGGCGGCGCTTCTCTGAAGGCCCCGGACTTTGCAGCCATCGTCAAGGCGGCGTCCAAGTAAACCCGACAAATGGGGGCTGCACAGGCGGCCCCCGATTTTTTGCAATAAGGAGCGCACATTATGAAAAAACCTTTGGCACTCATTATCCTGGACGGCTTCGGCGACCGGCCCGAGGAATACGGCAACGCCATCAGGGCTGCCAGGAAGCCCAACATTGACCGCATCTTCGGCGCCTGGCCCAAGACCGACATCGGGGCCTCCGGCATGGATGTGGGCCTGCCCGAGGGCCAGATGGGCAACTCTGAGGT
>JAEXZK010000182.1 GCA_023451415.1 Bacillota bacterium
CCCCAATACAGCTCCGTGGTGCGCAGGGGTGACTGCTACACCCACATGGATGACCCCTGTCTCCAGGTCGATATCATCCCATCTGAGGGCCAATAATTCGCTTCTACGGATACCGGTTTCCAGGAGGAGGAGCGATTGGAACGGCAATGGGCGGCCAAGGATTCGGCCTGAGACGCATTCAGGATGGGGCGCTCTTTTGGCTTTTGAATCGATACCACTTTTACCCTGGTCATGGGATTTCTAGCGCACAGATTATTCTCAATAGCCAAATCAAAAATACTCCATAAAATGCTATGCAGCTTGTCCAAGGTGGATTTTGACAGGTGAGTATTGGCGGCCAAGAAGCCCTGAATGTCTACTTATTTAGTGTTGTCCATGTATCGGCTACCGAATGCGGGGATCAGGTACTTGTCCGATATGCCAAGATCGACAAGGCATTGAAAGAAGCACGCATAGATGCGGCGACGTCCATCCTGTACTTCTCGATGCCAGACAAGGACGGCAGCGGATCTATCGGCCAGGATGAGGCCAAGCGGTATCTGGATGACTCGGGACTGACCCCCGCACAAAAATCCTATTTGTTTGCCCTGACGAACTCCCAATGGAAAAGCAACCTGTACAAATAGTGAAAGCCCGCCCCCTCGAAAGAGGGAGCGGGTAAGTTCTTTTATCAAGTTCCTATGGCTATCAATAGAAAAACAAAGTTTTTAGTAGCCATAGTTATAAATAAGGACGAAGATCGACGGCAAGTTTTTCTTCGATTTTTACAAGTTGATTGCAGATGTTTTTTGATCTTTGATCAGCAGCTTTGTATTGGTTTTTGTACCTGACCAATGATTTGACGCCCATATTGCAGCCGTCGGTAATCAGGTCGGCTATCGTTGCGTCGCTTTCTTCCATGCTCATCTTCCAATTAGTTTTGATCCAAGACATCCCCTTAGCCATGGGGTTGGGATCTTTCTCGTCACTGCCATACTCCAGCAACAAGTCGTGAAGTTCGTTCCCAAGTTCCCCATGTTGGTGCTTGCTTTCGGTCAGTAAAGATTTTACCTGTGAATCGTGCACCTTATCCAGCACCTCATCAATAGAAGAAACTGCCATCTTAGTACCTGCATCACATTCTCGAAGTAGTTTTATAGTATCAGTATTTTCCATGAAATATCCCTCCGTGGTAACGAGGCGCAAATATTGGATTTTAATATAGCTATTTAATAGTCATATTTGGCCTAGTAATTATTATCAACAGTTTAACCACCACGGCTATTGTCCCCGGTTGTAGCGCCACTATGTATCTATTACCATATAAAAACTATTTTGATGAAAAATTAAAAACCATCTATCCGGTCACATACCCCTACAAAAGTCAAGTGGAGCGTGTAAATGCCAATAAAGTCAAACGCACCCCCGAAGGAGTGCGCTCAACTGGTTTGATTTGTCTGTCTATTCCGGCAGCGGGTCTGCCGAATTACGCCTTTATAATATAGCAACGGTATGCTCCGCGTTGTCGAGTGCTGTCGAAATTTTAAAAACCGAAACAAAATCTTAACACGGTAGAGCCCCTTGAACCGTTTGAAATGAGGGCGATTTTGTTGTCGTATCCATGACTCCGGGCTGACCGCCGGTCATGCCCCTACGGAGCCATATGCCCCCAGGATCAGGCTGACTGTTCCGGCAATGCCGAAGCGCCCACTGTCAATGCAGAGATCAAAATGTTCGGTCCACAGCTGTTTGGCCGGTTCATAGAAGGTGTAATATGCCATCCGCTTCTTGTCGGTATCACGGATCTTTTTTTCAAGATTGTCGGAAGGTTCCCCATATTCCTCCACGATCCTCTTTTTTCTCACCGGCAAATCCGCATAGAGGAAAACGCTGAGCAGGGGGACGACGCCCTTGAGGATCCCGCAGGCGCCCCGGCCAACGATCACACAGGCGCCATTGACCGCAAGCTGACGCAGGGCGGTGTGCTGGGCCAGGTAGAGCTTGTCGCTGAGCGGCAGCTCAAAGGGAACGCCGGGGTTGGCGGAGTAGAGAGGGCTTCCGGCGCCCCGTTGGTCCGCACCGGAAAAATGACATTCGTCAATCCCGCTGTTCAGAGCGGCCTGCCGGATAATTTCCTTGTCATAAAAGGGGATGCCCAGGACCTCCGAAAGATGTTGGCCGATCTGCCTGCCGCCGCTGCCGTACTGCCTGCTGATTGCAATGACGGTGTTTGACATGTTTCTTTCTCTCCTTCCTACATTCGGGCGATGTTTTCTGACGCGATGCGCTTCATGGGCTTTATGAGGAAGAGACAGACCAGGATGGTCAGCAAATCGGCGGCGGGCTGGGCCAGATAGATACCGGTGACGCCAAAGAGCTTTGGAAGCGTCAGGATAAAGGGGAGGTAGAAGATGCCCTGCCGGATAAGAGAGAGGAAAAGCCCCATGCGGGACGAGCCGATGGTCTGGAAGGTGATGGTCATCATGTAGCAGAGGCCGAAGGCCGGATACAGGGCGACCTGGGAGATAAGCAGCCACCTGCCGAACTCCACAACGGCGGGGTTGCGGTTGAAGAGCAGGATCAGCGGCTGGGCCAAAAGGATATACAGTGCCGCCACAAGGACGGTGAGCAGCAGGGAACCCCGCAGGGCGAAGCGAACCGATTGGTGAAAGCGATCCTCATTTTTGGCACCATAGGCGTAGGATGCCACCGGCTGATATCCCTGCATGAATCCCATGATGACATAACAGCCGATGAGGATGAGCCTTTGGACCACGCCGTAGGCAGCGATGATAAGGTCGGAGTCCGGCAGGGGCTTTGCCGCTATATTGGTCAGAGAGGTGGCGGCGGCGAGGCAGATCTGGATGACCGCCGTGGGGATGCCGATGGAGACAACATCCCAGACCAGCCTGCCGGAGAGATGGAAATACCGGGGCTTGACCTTGATGATGGAGCGGCCGCCCAGATAGAACCAAAGCAGAATGGCAAAGGTGACGAACTGGGACACAGTGGTGGCCAGGGAAGCGCCCTCCACCCCCATGCCGAGGCCCCAAGAGAACATGAACACCGGGTCCAGCACGACATTCAGCGCCGCGCCGGTGATAACGGCGATGGAGGATATTTTGGCAGAAGATTCCGCTCTGGCCGCGCAGTTGAGACTCTGGGCCGGCAGGTTTGCCAAAGCCGCAATAAACATCCAGAAGGCATAGTCCTTTGCCTGAGGCAGCACCGCGTCGGAGGCGCCAAACGCCCGGAGCAGCGGGTCCATACAAAGGATGCCTCCAAGACAGAGGAGGACGCCTATGACCATGGATAATCCCACAATGGTGGTGACCGTGCGGTTGGCCCCGTCCTTGTCGCCGGCGCCCAGCTGGCGTCCGGCCAGCACTGCCGCACCTGCGGCAAAGATGTTTTCCACCGATACCATGATCAGCAGAAGGGGGAGGGTCACCCCCACCGCCGCCAGGGCGATGTCGCTGTCAAGCATGCCGATATAGGCCGTGTCCACAATGTTGTAGACCGCCTTGGCCAGCAGGGCAAGGGTTGCGGGGACTGCCAGGTTGATGATGGCCGCCGAGGGTTTGGCGGAGGAAAGAAGGGATTCTTTCCCTGTGTTTGCCGCATTATTCATGACTGTTATCCAATACACCGTGAAGCAGGACATCCAGCTGCCGGTGACACCTTTCTTCGTGTTCTCTCAGTACCTGCTCCGGGGACCGCTTTTCCTGCAGGGCGGCCCGGAAGCGGGTGTTAAAAAAGTCCATGTACATTCTGAAATCTTCCACCACGGCTGCCACCGTGATCCCCGGACGCAGCCGCTGGCTGTCCAGGAGCCCGGTGAGCACCGAAATGTTCAGCGCGTCAAAAACGTCTCTCTGGCGGGCGATTTTTTCCGCCAGGTGTGCGGGGGGGTTCAGCGCCGCGTTGGCGAAGATACCCAGAAAAAGAGGATGCTCCGCAAAAAAGCGGAGCCTGGCGTCAAAGTACCCGCGCAGATGATCCTCCACCGTGCCGGAAAGACCGGCCACAGCCTCCCGCATGTATCCCGCCAGAGCGCTGAAGCACTGGTCCACACAGAGAAGATAGAGCTCGTCCTTGTCCTTAAAATAGTGATATATGATGCCCTTTGAAATATCGTTTTGGGCACAGATGGTGTTGAGGGACGCCGCCTCATAGCCTTTTGCGGCAAATTCCCGGAGTGCGCCTTCCAGGATCCGCTGGCGGGACTGTGCATTTTTTTCTTCCCGCTTCATTCCATCGCCTCGCAAAAAAATATTGACCATACGGTCTGTTTTTGAGTATAGCACAAACAGACCGCATGGTCAATAATTAAAAGTCACCTTTTGACCTGGCGTGGAAATCAAAAATCAGGGGCTTGCGCCCTGCGAAAATGGCGCCATCCGCGACAAGGGACGGCACAGCCTTTAGAAGCAAAACCAA
>JAEXZK010000217.1 GCA_023451415.1 Bacillota bacterium
CCGTTCTCCCGCCAGGGGACGCAATCCCCGATAACAACAGGAGGTGGCGGCTATGGCCGATTCCAACATCACCAAACGTGCCCTTGCCCAGGCTATGAAGAAGCTGATGGCCAAGGAGCCCTTTTCCAAAATCAGCGTCGGGGATATCTGCGAGGCCTGCGGCATGAACCGCAAAAGCTTCTACTACCATTTCAGGGACAAGTACGACCTGGTCAACTGGATTTTTTATACCGAGTTTATCGAAACCATCCACCTGCCTGATTACAAAAACGGCTGGGAGCTGATGGAGGACATCTGCCAGTATTTCTGCCAGGAACGGGACTTCTACCGCAGCGCCCTCCAAATCCGGGGCCAGAATTCCTTCTGCGAGTATTTTTCCCAGGTTGTGGGGCCCTTTCTTCAGGCCTTTGCCGCCGACCTCTTCCTCGGCCTGGACGACGCCCAGGTCCGGTTCTACGTCACCTTTTTCAGCGACGCCTTCCTCCTGGCCATCATCCGCTGGCTCACCAGCGACATCCAAATTCCCACGGAGGACTTCCTCCGCCAGTGCCGGAGCATTATCGTATACCTGGCCCGACAGGCCCTGGCCGACCTGGACGGCGGAACCGTAAGCGGATGAGGATGCCCCCATGGGCAAAGGGCCCCATGGCGCCCCGGGGCGGGGGCTTCCGGCCGATGGTCCTGCGCGCTCAGGCTGCCCAAAAGGCAAAGCCGCCGGAGAAGAATCCTTCTTCTCCGGCGCTTTTTTGGCTCTTTATCCTTTGGGCAGGTGCGGATGGCGCTTGAGCAGCTCTTCCAGGGGGCCGTCCTGGATCCTCTGGGCTGTGGGGGCCTCTCCCGCCCCGCTGGCACAAGTAAGCGTCCCATCCTCCCGCACTCCCAGGAAGCAGGACTCGTCCGATATGATCTGATCGATGCGGAGGTGGTCGGCGTAATAATCGATGAGGAAAACAGGATGCTTCGGATGAATACGCTGCTCCTGGACGTACTCCGTCACCCGGCGCAGGCTCTCCTCCGGGCAGCTCCCCGTACCGATGCAGAAGGCAAAGGAGCAGCTCTGCTTCCCCACCTCCTCCGGCCATGCCCCCGAGGTGATTTCCTCCGCTTCCGCAGCGCTGCCATAGGTCCTGTGGAGGGCGCAGAGGCATCCCTGCTCCGCAAGACCGGCCAGGGCCTCCCGCCAGCCGGGCCGTCCGGCCTCCACCGATATCATCACATTGTGCCTTGACGCCAGGACCCGCATGGCTTCGGGAGTCGCCACGCCGGGAGCCAGGAAGATGATAAAAGCGCATCGCGGCTGGGTGTCGGCCAGCTCCAACAGGTCTGTCAGCCAGGCGCCCCGCATCCCCAGGTCAAAAAAGTAGGTGAAGATGCCCAAGTCCTTTCCTTCCTCCACCACCCGGCGGTATTCCGCCATGGGCAGTGGTTCCAGACCTCCGGAGAGGTGGAAGGTGACCGACCAGGGGATCTGGTACCCCGCCTCTCTCTCTCGCTCCCGGATCATGGAGGCTCCGCAGGTCCAGCTTTCATATCCTATATTGATGCAGAAGCGCTTGAGGGTCTCGGAGGCCGCCTGGGCAGCCGTTTCCTGGATCATGCCATAGTAGGGGCTGTCCTCATTTTTCAGCATCTGCTGGCCCAGCCGGAAGAACTGTTGCTGGAACCGGCCCCGGGAGAACTGGCCTCCCAGGTCCACCATTCTGCGGATCGTGCGCTTGGGGTCCTCCCGGATATTCCGGATATGCTGATCCGCCACCGACTCCATAATGGCCCGGACAATGGTGCTGTGGGTCATGCCTTTCCCTCCCTGCAGCTGAGGAAATTTTATTTCTTCTCTATCATAGGTCTTCCCGGTCCCCTTGAAAAGGGACAAAACTGTTTTTTTGTCCCAAAGGGCCTATTTCCCGGCGCCGCCCCGGGGGCAAACCCGCATGCATATGCCGCAGACCGCCCCCCGGCCGATGTGCTGGAAGTGCCGCTTCATATAGCTGCTGCACGCCTGCGGGTCCACCAGGGAAAACTCCGGCAGCCCCGGCGTCCAATTCACATTCCGGATGGCCTGGGCAGGGCAGGCCGCGGCGCACAGGCCGCATGCCCCGCAGGGCGGGTCCGGGAGCCGCACGGGGCCGTCTTCCAGCGGGCAGTCGGTAAAAACCGTCCCCAGCCTCACCCGGGGCCCGCAGTCCCGGTGGAGGAAGAGCCCGCTTTTGCCCATGGCGCCCAGGCCGGCCCGGCAGGCGGCCTCCTTGTGGGAATACCGGCCATGGTAGCCGCGGGGGTCCTTTTCGGTGGGGACGCTTTGGGACGCGGGGATGGGCAGATACCTGTACCCCTCCGCCTGGAGGCGCAGTCCCAGCCTCAGCATGCACTGGTCCAGATAAGCGTTAACCGTCCGGTAATGGTGGAAATAGCTGTGGGTTGGCTGTCCGTCGATCTCGTCCACCACGGCGTCCGACAGCCGCGCGGCAAGGGAAACACCATACTCCATGCCCCCGGGGCCGTCCTCCGCTTTAAAAAAGCCAAGGTCGTAAAGCCCCAGCTCCCGGCCCAGGCGCCGGAGCTCCTCCGTCATATCCGGCATTCTGTCTTTTCCCCTCTCCTGTTTCTGTCACAAGCATATCCGAAAGCCGCAAAAAAGTCAAAGCCCACTCCCCTCCCCCGCCGTGGGCGCGCTCTCCAGGCCCCGCAAAACTTTTTTGAAAAAAAGAAAAAAAGAGGGCGAAAAACCCTTGACTTTCCAAAATAGATTGGTTATAATAATCAAGCGTCGTGAGTGAAGCGACAGCAGATAAAGCCATGTGGGGGCGTAGCTCACCTGGGAGAGCGCTTGAATGGCATTCAAGAGGTAGTCGGTTCGATCCCGATCGTCTCCACCACATAAAAAGCCCTGAAACACTAGTTTTAGGGCTTTTTCTTTATATCACTGCCGCGCCTGGAGCCGGCGGAAGCAGACCAATCATTATCATCATGGGGGTATTGTGAGTTGTTTGGGGATAAAGTACGTCAAAAAGATATTGCTGAGAGACTCAATATATCACGTACAACCGTGGCAAGGGCCTTTTCCGGGCAGCACGTGAGTGAGGAAACCAGAGAACAGGTTTTGGCGGTGGCCAAGGAGCTGGGCTATGTCCACAACAGCATTGCCACCACCCTCGCCCTCAAAACCTCCAAATCCGTCTACTGCTTTATCATAGGCACCATTGACGAGGGTTACAGCCATCAGATGATCAAGGGGATCAATGAGGTCGCCAATATTTGGAACGGCTATAATTTTGAAATTAAAATTTTCATCACCGACATCAACCAGCAGGGGAACAAATGCAACGAGCAGCTGGAGCAATTCTACGGCGCTATGGAGGGGCAGCACCCCGACGGTGTTATTCTGTCCGCCCTCAGCCAAAAAAATCTGGACGCGGTTTCCTCCTACTGCCAGAAGCATCGCATCCCGCTGATGACCATGGACCTGATCTTTAAAAATGCGGAGCTGTGCCACATCGGCCCGGATTACTACAATTTTGGGGTGATGTCCGCCTCCTACCTCGCCGGCCAGATGCGTAAAAAGGGGCGCGTCCTCACCATCTGCTACGACGACGGGTACCAGCTAAGCAAAATGCGCATGGACGGCTTCTTCCACCGGCTCCAGGAGATCCCGGGGATCGAGTGCCGGAACGTGGATGTAGACAACATCGGATACGGCACCTACAAAAATGTTCTGAAGAAATTTGTGCCGGAATTCCGGCCGGATGCCGTTTACGCCCCTTATAAAATGGATCATATTATCCACGCCCTCCAGGATCTTGGGTTTGACGACGATTTTATCATGATCAGCAACGGCATCAATGAGGAGATCGAGAAGTTTTTGTTTGACGGCACCATCTGCGGCATTGTAACCACCAGACCCTATCAAATGGGTGCTGTGGCAGCCAACAACTTCTTCAAATATTTCTACCGGGCCACGGAGGTTTTCCGTGATGAAATCAATGTCGGCTGCGATATCTATATCAAAGAGAACTATGACCGGTTTGGCCGCATTTTTTAAAGACCCTGTATCATCGTCAAAATCAATATAAACCAGCAATAAAATTTTCCAGAATCTATAAAAATATCTTTTGTGCTCAAAAAATGATTGACTTTAAAAATTGAATATGATACTTTTATGTCACAGGGTGTGTTCCCGGGAACATTGTCAAAAATATTTTATGTGTTTCAAGGCTTTCGCCCTGTATTTTTTTGTCATCCATTAATTTTAATAGTTTTACAGGATTTGTTAAATTATTTTTATGCCTTAATAATGTTTTGGAGTAAGTTTTACATTTTTAAAAGATACATTTGTTTTATTTTTTGCTCTTCAATGTTCCCGGGAACACAATAAGTAAAAGCCGTTGAATAAGGGGGGGGAACCACTTTTTTTGACATCCGACCATATCCACCGGAAAAACGACGAATGAAAGTAAAGTGAAAGGAAGATGTGTGTGAGTAACAACGTAGATACTACCGCCGCCGCTACTGAGAGAGGGTTTGGTGAGGAAAGCCTCTCCCCAACTCCTGCAAATCAACGGAC
>JAEXZK010000272.1 GCA_023451415.1 Bacillota bacterium
TCTTTTGACCGCTATCTGTGGAGCTTCACAGGGGAAAGGACGCTGTGCGGCTCCTTTGGCCAGGGGCCTCCCCCGGCCAGGACAGAACTGTCCGATGCCATTTCGGCGGATTTGAGGAAACGGGGGATGAAGTATGTGGGCTCCGTCATCATTTACTCCTATCTCCAGGCAGTGGGGGTGGTCAACGACCATGAGCCCGGCTGCTTCCTTCATCCCGGCCGGGGAGAGATTTGTGCAAAACCATGATGAAAAAACAGCCGGCTTGTGCTATGATAAAAGCAACGCCCCAGGCGGGCAAAGGGCGGCGCCCTTTCCGCCGGGGTATCACCAAGGGAGGTCATTAACCTGAATAAGAATGATATTTTTGTCACCTATGGCCAGGACCCGGAAAAGATGACCCGGCAGCTGCTGGACCAGGTGGACATCGACCAGCTCATCGGCAATAAGAATGCAAGCATAGGGCTCAAGCCCAATCTGGTGGTTGCCAAGCCGTCATCCACCGGCGCCACCACCACCCCCCTCATCACCGAGACAATTGTCAGATACCTCCAGGAGCGGGGCTACAAGAACCTGTGCATCATCGAAAGCGCCTGGGTGGGGGACAGCACCAAGCGGGGCTTTAAGGTCAGCGGCTATGACGTCATGGCCAAGAAATACGGCTTTCCCCTTTACGACGTCAAGGATGACAGCTACGAGACCCACACCGTGGACGGGATGAAGATCGAGATGTCCAAACGGGTGATGGGGCTGGACTTCCTCATCAGCCTGCCCGTCCTCAAGGGCCATTGCCAGACCAATATGACCTGTTCCCTCAAGAATATGAAGGGCTGCATCTCCGACAGGAGCAAGCGGTACTTCCACAGCATCGGCCTGCACCGCCCCATTGCAGCTCTCAACAAGATCCGCTGCGCCGACCTGATCATTGTGGACAGCCTCAACGGCGACCTGGACTTTGAAGAAGGGGGGAATCCCGTCCACACCAACCGGATGCTGGCCGCACGGGACAGCGTCCTCCTGGACGCCTACGGCGCGGCCCTCATGGGCTTTGAGCTGGAGGACGTGCCCTACATCCAGATGGCCGAGCGCCTGGGGGTGGGCTGCGCCGATATTTCCAAGGCCCATGTGGTGGAGCTGGAAAAGGACGCCTCCGGCGCGTCCAGCGTCTCACCCCGCCGGGTCAAGGGGCTGGAGGGCCATGTCTGCGCCTCCTCGGCCTGCTCCGCCTGCTACGGCAACCTGATCCATGCCCTGGCCCGCCTGGAGGACAAGGGCCAGCTGGGGTACCTCCGGGAGAAGGTCTACATCGGCCAGGACTACAAGGGCAAGGAGCAGGATGGCTGCGGCATCGGCGCCTGCTGCAAGGGCTTCAGCCGTCACGTCATGGGCTGTCCGCCCAAGGCCATCGACATCGTCCGCTTCCTGGACGAGGAGCTTGGCTTCTGATCAAAAGGTTTGAGAAAAAGGACCTGCATCATGGGATGCAGGTCCTTTTGATATTGCCGGGGATGTTCAGCCCTCCTGGATCAGGCCGATGGTGCGCCATTTGCCGCCCTTCCAGCGGATGAGGAAGCAGACAGCCCGGATGCATTCGTCGATGGCCATAGCCACCCAAATACCCGCCAGGCCCCAGCCCAGCAGAACGCCGAAGATGTACCCCAGCCCCACCGCCAGGCTCCACATGCAGATAATACCCACGGTGATGGGAAACTTGATATCCCCGGTGGCCTGGAGGCAGCGGACCATGGTCATATTCACCGCCCGGCCAATCTCCAGAGGGATCTCAATGGCCATGACCACCCGGGCCAGCTCCAGCACCTGGGGGTCGGTGGTGAAGATGCCGAACACCTGCCGGTAAAAGACAAAGAGGAGGACCGACACAGCGGTGGACACCGCCAGGGAAACACGGATGGTCAGGCGCACCTGACGGTCGGTGCCCTCGGTGTCCCGGCCGCCGATGAGGTAGCCGACGATAATCTGGCAGGCCTGGGAAAGGGCAGAGGCAAAGACATAGGACAGCATGGCGAACATGGAGCAATAGACCTTGGCGTTGATGACCAGGGTGCCAAAGAGGTTGGCAAAACCCTGGATGACGATCTGCGTGATGTTGTAGGAGAGGGATTCCCCTCCCGACGGCAGGCCGATGGACAGCAGCAGCTTAAGCTGCCGGCGGGGAAAAGGCCGGAGGTGCTTCACGGAGATACAGGGGCCGAAGCGCCGGATAAAGAGGAAGATGATGACCGCGATGCCGATAAGCCGGCTGAAGTTGCTGGAGATGGCCACGCCCACAATGCCCAGGTGCGGAAAGGGGCCGATCCCCCACAGGAGGACGGCGTTGCCCACGATGTTGAGCAGGTTGACCAGGATGGAGATAAACATGGATTCCTTCATCATGGCGTTGGCACGGAAGAAGGCGGAGAAGGTGAGGTAGACGCCCTGAAGGAGCATACATCCGCCGATGATGGAGATATAGAGGCTGCTTTCCCCCAGGATTTCCTGGGGAACCTGCATCATCCGGAAGATGGGTTTGTTGAAAAGAAGGATGACCACGCTGATCACAATACTGAAAAGCACGTTGACAAAGAGGGATATGGTGTAGATCTCATGGACCCTCTGCTGGTTGCCGGAGCCCAGGTATTGGGTGATAAGGATGGTGGAGGCCATGCTCACCACGCTGAAGGTGAGGATCAGGACATTGATGATCTGGTTGGCGTTGCCGATAGCGCCCACAGAATTCTGAGAAAACTGGGAGATCATGATCTGATCCACATTGCCCACCAGCATCTGGAGCACCAGTTCCACAAAGATGGGCCAGGTGAGGGAAAAAAGATGGCGGGGAGAGGTCAGCCGGAGGTCGTCGTTCAT
>JAEXZK010000274.1 GCA_023451415.1 Bacillota bacterium
CCAAGTTCCCCGCCTCTACCCGGGATCTGGCCGTCACCTGCGACGACGCCACCCCCGTGGCCGAGCTTCAGAAGATCATACGCCGCAAAGCCGGCAAACTGCTGGAGCAGCTGGACCTCTTTGATGTTTACAAGGGCGCCCAGATCCCTGATGGCAAAAAGAGCGTTGCCTACTCCCTCGTCCTCCGGGCGGCGGATCACACCCTCACCGTAGAGGAGTGCGACAAGGTGATGAACGCCGTCTTTGACGCCCTGTCCGAAGTGGGTGCCGAGGTACGCCGGTAAGGCGGCTCCCACCCCTTTTCGGACAAAAAACAGAATTTTACCTTGTATTTGAATGCAAAATAGGGTAAAATGAAAATACACGGGAGTATTTCTCGTTGTAATTAAAAACAGAAATGGGGTGTAGCTTTGGCAACGCATGAACCAACGATATCGTTCTCCATCGCTGAAGACAAAGAAAAAGAGGTCAAGGAGATCCTGACCACCGTATATGATGCCTTGCGCCAAAAGGGTTACAACCCGATCAACCAGATCGTGGGTTATATCCTTTCCGAGGACCCCACCTATATCACCACCTACAACAATGCGCGCAGCCTTATCCGCCATATTGACCGGGATGAGCTGCTTCAGCTGCTTGTAAAATCATACCTGAAGGATTGATATTGGTCATCGCCTGGTCTTCTTCGACTGGGCGATTTCCTTTCCGCCTTCCCCTCCTCGGCGCACTGACCGGCGAGCGGCCAGTATATTGATGCGCAGGCCATCCGTGGCGCCGTACAGCGGCCAGGACGTGCAATGATACCGCTCGCTGCGCCCATGGCATAATGTTTACAAGATTGGTGCAATATGGTATCATAACTATTTAGTAACTATTTTCATTGATATAGGAGGACGCTTATGGCTGAAAACAACTTACCGCTCTACAAGGGCAAGCCCTTGGTGCGCTGCGGCAATACCGTCTATTACGGCCACCCCGCCGAAGCCTATGTGGCTATGCTTCAGATCCTCAGTACCAAGCCGGGTTCTGACGGCACTCCCGCGGCCGACAAAGTGATGGTCCAGATCCTTTCCACCGACGAAACCCTTAGTCCCAAGGATCGGATCATCAAAAAAACGGAAAAAAACAGCCTGTTTGAGGCCATTAACATTGCCTCTATCTGGCTGGAACGGAGTCTCACTTCCGCCGACTGACCCAACAAAAACCCAGCCCCCAGCCACGCATATGCGGCCGGGGGCTGGGTTTTTGTATTTGCACCGGGGGCTTCCCTGCCCAGCCAATGGGGACGGCCTCCCGCAAAAGGCTGTCGCCAGGCGGACAGATTTTTCATTGCTCATTTGGCAGGCAAGCGCACGTCCAAGCCGAAGCGGACGTCAGTTTCACAAGTTGTTAACAAACAATTTTGGGCATCCCGCCGGTATCAGACCCTCAGTCTGCCTCAAGCCATCCGCTCAGCAGTTAATACTTATTGGAAGTCTGCTCACGCTTGTTCTGGATAAATCCCGTGGCCAAAATCATAGCCAGGGGCATCATCAGGTTGAAAAAAGCAAAGGGCATATAGGCAAAGGTGGAGACCCCCAGCACCCCGGTCATATAGATACCGCAGGTGTTCCAGGGCACCAGCGCCGAAGTAGCCGCTCCTCCGGCCCCCAGGGCCACCGCCAGGTCCTTCCGGTCCACCTGGCGCTTATCATATTCGTTGGCATACATCCTGCCAGGGATGGCGATAGCGATGTACTGCTCCGGCAGAATAAGATTGACCGCGATGCAGGACATCACCGTGGCGGTCACCAGTACCCGGACACTGTGGACCAGTTTCATCACCGGGGCCATCAGCGCCTCCATCTGTCCCGTCTTTTCCATGATCCCGCCAAACATCATCGCCACCATGATCATGGAGACCGAAAAAAGCATGGCCTCCATCCCCCCCGCCGTCAGCAGGGTATCCAGCATCTCGTTGCCGGTATGGCTCACATAGCCGGAGTATCCCATCGTAAGGATATCCCCCATCCCGGCGCCTTGGGCAATCATGGCTTGGACGGCCGCCGCCAGAATGCCGATGCCGATGCTGGGAATGGCGGGAATCTTCACACAGATGCAGACCACCAGCAGCATCAGGGGCAGGAGGGCCAAAGGGCTGATCCAAAAGCTTTCCCGGAGCAGCCGCACATATTCTCCCACATTCGCCATAGCCTCCGCTCCCCCGGCGCCATACTGGAAGCCGATAACGGCATAGATAACCGCCGCCAGCAGGTAAGCGCCTCCCGCAATGGGGAACATGTGGCGCACATTGTCAAATACATTGACGCCGGTGACCGCCGACGCCAGATTGGTGCTGTCCGAAAGGGGCGAAAGTTTATCGCCCACATAGGACCCGGAAACAATGGCTCCCGCCGCCAAAGGCAGGGGGATTCCCAAAGCCGAGGCAATACCGATAAAGGCCAGCCCCACAGTTCCCGCAGTACCCCACGACCCAACTGCCATGGAGATCACCGAACAGATGACCATGGTGGTCACCAGGTAAAACCGGGGAGACAGCAGCTGAAGGCCATAGCAGATCATGGCGGGCACGGTCCCCGCCTGGATCCAGGTAGAGACCAATACACCGATGAGCATGAGGATAATAAGGGATTCCAGGGCCTGATGGATGCCGGAGATCATCCCCTCCTCAACATCCTCCCACTTATAACCGGCCCAAAGAGCAACGCATCCGGCGATGCCGCAGCCCAGCAGCATGGGGATGTGGGGGCTGGCATCAAACTTGACAATGGACAAAAACATGATGACGCCCAAAACCGCCACAGTGATCAATGCCTGAAAAAATGTCGTTTTGCGTTGCTCCAATTAATGGTTCCCCTTTCAGTTGCAAAGGTTTTCTTTATTATAGCAAAGTGTGCCTT
>JAEXZK010000287.1 GCA_023451415.1 Bacillota bacterium
ACGGCCTGCGGAAGTTTACCCAGGACGGCCGCCTGCGGCTCATCTACCTGGAGGGAGAGGTGGGGGGCTTCGCCCTCCATCTAATCCAGAAATAGGAGCCGGCCATCATAGCTTCTGATAAATAAACCTGCTGCCCTGTGGACCGCCGCAGGGCAGTTGTGCGTTCCGCGCCCCATCGGATATAAAATTTCATACGCCATTTGACGCATCATGAAGGTGGGCAAACACTGCGGCGCATGAAGTTTTCGCACATGTGCGCCGTCCCGGCGCACGCGCTCAAATTTTAAGGCCGCGCCGTCGAAGACGCTGCAAGGCCATTTTTGCACAGCAAATGAGCAGGAACGGCCATTACCTGTGGCCGGGTAAGCTTTGGCCCCGGACCCTGACGGAGCGTTATAAAAAAACAAATCCGAACCTTCACCAACAGGCGGTAAGTTCGGATTTGCTTTTGGTGGACGCTGAGGAACTCGAATCCCCGACCTTCCGCACGTCAAGCGGAAGCTCTACCAGCTGAGCTAAGCGTCCCTATTCTATTTCGTCGCCGGCGGGTACTCCCAAGACCAGCGAAATAAATTATACACAATCCGCTTGAAAAAATCAAGCCCCAATTTGATATTTTTTTAAGTTGTTAATAATCCATAAATCCGACGGGATATTGTTGTGTGATAATGCCTGCTTATGCTATAATGACCGCAAGCGGTCGTTACAGCTTGCCGAAAGAGCCGGGAAGCTCCACAATGCGACCTTGCGTTCTTACTTGGCGCCCGGCGGTCCCCTTTTGTGCATACCCCTTTTAAAATTATCCTCTCACCAAAGGAGATTTCAAAGGCATTGCTGTGTGGGCGCCTGTCCTGCTGCGCAGTGAGGGGGCATGGGGCGGCTTATCGGCATCCTGAGCCTACGGCCGGGGCGGAAGCGCTCTTGCCTGGGTTCATTAATAAGCTTATGGCCAGAAATTATAGCACATTCGCCCCGCGAATGTGCTATAATAAACTGTATATGACCATCAGGCGGGAAACGATTTGCCGCCGGGGAGAAGGGGAGGCGGCGTCATGCGAATCCTGGGGGTGGACCCGGGCTATGCCATTGTGGGCTACGGGGCCGTGGAATATCACGCCGGACGTTTTTCTCCGGTGGGGTTTGGCGCCATCACCACGCCGGCCGGGGAGGAAATGACCGCCCGGCTGGAGACCATCTACGACGACATGAACACGGTCCTGGACCGTTACCGCCCCCAGGCCATGGCGGTGGAGCAGCTGTTTTTCACCAACAACGTCACAACCGGCATCGCCGTGGCCCAGGCCCGGGGCATCATCCTCCTGGCCGCCCGGCAGCACCGGGTCCCGGTCTTTGAATACACCCCCATGCAGGTGAAGCAGGCGGTGGTGGGCTACGGCAAGGCGGAAAAAGCCCAGGTGATGGACATGACCCGGCGGATCCTGGGGCTGGCCCAGGTCCCCCGTCCCGACGATACCGCCGACGCCCTGGCGGTGGCCATCTGCCACGGCCACACCGGCTCCTCGGTGCTGGTCAAAGAAAATCTGGTAAAGAGGTGATCCCCCATGATCTACAGTGTCACCGGCAGGCTGAAGGTGATCGACCCCGCCTATGCCGTGGTGGAGGCGGGCGGCGTGGGCTACAAATGCTCCACCACCACCAGCACCCTGGCTCAGCTCCCGCCCCGGGAGAGCGAGGTCACCCTTTATACCTTCCTCTATCTCAGGGAGGACAATATGGAACTTTTCGGCTTTGCCACCGAGGAGGAGCTCCGCTGCTTCCGGATGCTCATCTCCGTGTCCGGGGTGGGGCCCAAGGCGGCTCTGGCCATCCTTTCCGGCACCACGCCCCAGCGCCTGATGCTCAGTATAGCGGCCGGGGACGCCAAGGCCCTGAAAGCCCCCGGGGTGGGCCCCAAGCTTACCCAGCGCATTGTGCTGGAGCTGCGGGACAAGGTAAGTGCCGAGGACGTGGGCAGGGGCGTCGCCATGCCTTTCTTCCCCCAGGCAGCGGCGGGAGGGGGCGAGATGTCCGCCCAGGCCGAGGCCATCAGTGCCCTGGTGGCCCTGGGCTACGGCCAGACGGACGCGGCCTCTGTGGTGGCCCGCCTGGACGGCGCGCTGCCGGTGGATGAGCTGATCAAGGCCGCCTTAAAAAAGCTTTCGAGAGGGGTGTAGCAGGTGCTGGAAAAAGAGATGGATTTTGAAAACCGCATCGTCACCCCCGATTACACCCCCGCCGACGCCGAGGCAGAGGTCTCCCTGCGGCCCAGGACCCTGGAGGAGTACATCGGCCAGGACAAGGCCAAGGAGAACCTCCGGGTTTTTATGGAAGCGGCCAAAATGCGGGGCGAGTCTCTGGATCATGTCCTCCTATACGGCCCGCCGGGCCTGGGCAAGACCACCCTTTCCGCCATCATCGCCGCGGAAATGGGGGTGGGCATCCGCACCACCTCCGGGCCCGCCATCGAGAAGCCCGGGGACCTGGCGGCCCTCCTGACCAACCTGGAGCCGGGCGACCTCCTTTTTATCGACGAGATACACCGCCTCAACCGCAGCGTGGAGGAGGTGCTCTACCCCGCCATGGAGGATTACGCCCTGGATATCATCATCGGCAAGGGGCCGTCGGCCCGGTCCATCCGCATCGACCTGCCCCGGTTCACCCTGGTGGGGGCCACCACCCGCGCCGGACAGCTCACCGCCCCCCTCCGGGACCGGTTTGGCG
>JAEXZK010000151.1 GCA_023451415.1 Bacillota bacterium
GGGTGTAAAGCCGGCATTCTTCACATTTGTTTTGGGGTTCTTCAGATCGATCTCCCGGTGCGCCACGTTCATGTCCCCGCAGACCACCACCGGCTTTTGGGCGTCCAGCGCCAGCAGCCACGTTCGGAAGTCATCCTCCCACTCCATGCGGTATTCCAGCCGAGCCAGGTCCCGCTGGGAATTGGGGGTGTACACCGTCACAAACCAGAACTCCGGGTACTCCAGGGCGATGACCCGTCCCTCCTGGTCGTGCTTATCCATGCCCAAGCCGTAAGACACCGACAACGGCTCCCTTTTGGCAAAGACCGCCGTACCGGAATAGCCCTTCTTCACCGCGCTGTTCCAAAACTGATGGTAGCCCTCAGGAGCAAATTCCGCCTGCCCCGGCTGCATCTTGGTCTCCTGGATGGCAAAAATATCGGCGTCCGCCTGCCGGAAGAACTCTTCAAAGCCCTTCCCCAGGCAGGCCCTCAGGCCATTGACATTCCACGAAATAAGTTTCAATACCGATTCCTCCCTCTGCCGGTCTCCGGCCGCTCTTTGGAAAGAGCTTAGCACACTCTTCTGCCTTTGGCAAGATTCCGGATAAGCCCGGTCAAAAAAATGCATTCTCTGTTGACATTCCTTTTTTATCGTGATATGATAAAGAAGATTTCAATAATCGTTACTATTATATTTTCGATAAAGAAGGAAGGGATGCCCCATGATGAAATACTCAAAACAGCGGGAGCTCATCTACCAATGGGTGGTGGAGCACCCTGTCCATCCCACCGCGGACACCGTGTACGACGCAGTCCGCGCCCAGGCGCCCAGGCTCAGCCTCGGCACTGTTTACCGCAACCTCAATCTCCTGGCGGAAACAGGCTCCCTTATCAAGATCCCCGTCTCGGGGGGGAGCGACCGCTTTGACGGCCGCACCGACCAGCACTATCACATGGTCTGCACCTGCTGCGGCCAGGTTTTTGACGTGGACCTCCCCGAGCTGGAGCAGCTGAACCAGGTGATCCTGGCGCGGACCGGCTTTACCGTCGAGGATTTTCAGATCCTTTTCCAGGGCCTCTGCGGCGGCTGCTCCGTGGAGCAGGCGGGATGATTGTATCACAAGACAGCCGGGTGGCCGGCTCGCCATATGATAAGACAAAAATTTTGACAGAAAGAGGGAAATTGTTATGAATCTCAAAGGAAGCAAGACCGAAGCCAACCTCGCGACCGCTTTTGCCGGGGAGTCCCAGGCCCACACCAAGTACCTCTATTACGCTTCCAAGGCCAAATCCGATGGTTATGTCCAGATTTCCAACCTGTTCACCGAGACCGCTCTCAACGAGAAGGAGCATGCCAAAATTTGGTTTAAGCTCCTCCACGACGGCTCCGTGCCCGACACCATGACCAACCTGAAGGACGCCGCCGCCGGCGAGAACTATGAGTGGACCGACATGTACGCCGGCTTCGCCGCCACTGCCAAGGAAGAGGGCTTTGACCACATCGCCTTCCTCTTTGAGTCCGTAGGCAAGGTGGAGAAGGAGCACGAGGAGCGCTACCGCGCCCTGCTGAAGAACATTGAGGATGGCTCGGTCTTCAAGCGCAACGAGAAGAAGGCTTGGATCTGCCTCAACTGCGGACATATCCACTACGGCGACGCCGCCCCCGAGCTCTGCCCTGTCTGCTCTCATCCCAAGGCCTATTTTGCCCTGCGCGTCCAGAATTACTAAGATTTTACACAAGCCCCGTCCCCCCGGTGCCAACGGCTCTGGGGGGCTTTTTTGATAAAATTTCTCCTTTTTTTCGTCTTTTTGCCCATCTGAGTTCATATTTTTTTGAAGCTTTGGTCAAATAATCCCCCATGGTTTGTTGAGATTTATTCACAACTTTCCGGTAAACTGTTGTTACGCCTTGGGGGAAGCCCCGGCGTGTGAACGCCCCGATTGGGGGGCAAACTCACGTTGAAAAAGGAGAAAATTGTTATGAAAAAGATCTTGTTTGCCACATTGATGGCTGCTCTGCTGGTTACTGCCGTTGCCTGCAGCAACGGAGGCGCGTCCTCATCTCCCAGCAGCTCCCAGCCCGGTTCTTCCGAATCCTCTTCCCAGTCCGAGTCCTCCGAACCGGCATCCGGCTCCGCGTCCGAAGCGCCTGAGGGCGAGGAGCAGACCGTGACCGGCGTTGTGGAAGATGCCGCCATGCACTCGCTGGTCCTCAAGCTGGAGGACGGCACACAGCTGAGCTTTGGCTGGGGCGATGACAGCGAGCCCGACAAATCCGCCCTCACCGATCTGACCGTGGGCGATACCATCAAGGTCACCTACACCGGCGAGATCGCCGACGGCGATGCCTCCGGCGTCACTGTCACCAAGCTGGAGACCGTCGCCCAGGGTGAAGCCGGCGGCGCCAGCGAGTCCGCCGCCCAGAGCGAGGATGGCGAAAGCGTCCCCGCTTCCGAGGACACCGCCAGCGGAAGCAGCGCGTCCCCTGAGTCTCAGAGCACCGCGTCCTGATCTGTTTTCCTGATCCAGTCAAGTTCCTCCTCCAAGTCAGAAGCCCCCGCACCAGCGGGGGCTTTTTTATTTGCGTCGGGAGGGCATCGTCCAGCCTGAAAACTCATCCCTCCGGATGCACACCGGCCTAAGCTGCGGCGCAGGGCGGCCTTTTTCTTAGGAACCGGAACGCGCGCCCGGCCCCAAGAGGGCCCTGCCTGCATCCCTTAGGCAAAGGCCGCCGTGGGACAAGCTTCCGGCGGGCCTTGGAGCCCCCCGGGAGTATAGCATACCTCCCGGGATTGGTCCAAGTGCCCCGCTCCCCTGTCACGATCCGGCCTTTTCCTTATCTTTGCCGATATCCTTCCGGGGGAAGCCCGGCCCCGGTTCCGCTTCAATGCCGATATCGGTGCCCAGCACGCCGCCAAAGGCCAGGGCGCTGTGGCCGTATTTGCCCCGGACCGCGTCCATGGCCGACTCCAGCCGTTCCCACTTTTCCCGCTGGGCAGCCTTTTCTTCTCCAAAGAGGGAGGTCTGTTCGGCCCAACTGTCGGCGGGCACCAGGCCCGCCCCTGTGATGGTCAGCATCCGGATGGGGCTCTCCAGCCGCCAGCTGGAGCGGATGATATCCAGAGCGATGCGGCTCAGCTCGCTGGCCAGGCAGGTGGGGGTTTCCAGGGTGCGCTGCCGAGAGATGCTGTGAAACTGAGGGTCCCGGATCAACACCTGGACGGTATGGCATTTGAGGCCGTACCGGCGCAGCCGCCCCGCCACCGTGTCGCTGAGAGCCAGCACCCCGGCGGTGATGTCCCCGATCCCCTCCAGATTCCGCCGGAAGGTCATGCCGTTGCCCACCGACTTGATCTCCGACTCCTCATAATAGGAGTGGACCGGGCTTTGATCCTCCCCCCGGGCATATTCCACCAGCATTTCCCCGGTCTTGCCCAGCCGGGCGCCCACCGCCCGGGGGTTGGCCGCCGCCAGGTCGCCGATGGT
The DNA here is from genome assembly GCA_023451415.1 of Bacillota bacterium. GTDB lineage: Bacteria > Bacillota > Clostridia > Oscillospirales > Ruminococcaceae > Angelakisella. The sequence continues at coordinate 3,468 of JAEXZK010000151.1, forward strand.
ATGGATGCCCATGGACGCCAGGGCGGCTGCCGCCGCCTTCCCCACATACAACAGATCCCCCACAGGCAGGGGGTAGACGATCTCCCGATGGTTGTCCCTGGTGATCAGGGTGGTGGCGTCCGGCTTCTTATAGTCGCTGCCCAGCTTGGCATAGATTTTGTTATAAGAGACTCCAACGGACACGGTCAGCCCGATCTCCGCTTTGACCCGGGCCCGTATTTCGTCGGCGATCCTCCTGCCGTCCCCAAAAAGGCGGAGGCTCCCGGTGACGTCCAGCCAGGACTCGTCGATGCCAAAGGGCTCTACCAGGTCGGTATAGCTTTCATAGATATGGTTGACCGCCTTGGAATACTGGCTGTACAGGCTGTGGTGAGGCGGGACCAGCGTCAGGCCGGGGCATTTTTTCATCGCCTGCCACACTGTCTCCGCTGTGGCGACGCCGTACTTTTTGGCCAGCTCGTTTTTGGCCAAAATAATGCCGTGGCGGCTTTCTGGGTTGCCGCATACGGCCATGGGCACTTCCTTCAGCTCCGGCCGCAGGACGCACTCCACCGACGCGTAAAAGCCGTTACAGTCGCAGTGCAGGATGGTTCTTTCCATCCTCCCCCTCCTCTCTCCTGTTTTCCCCCTTATTATACCACCACAGAAACCAAAAATCAAACGTATGTTCTTTTGCTTTTTTAAGAAATCGTCCCCGCGGGAACGGGGACGACGGCAAGCTGGTTTACTTGCGTTCAAAGGACAGGCAGTCGGTGCACTGGTCCATGGTGGGGTTGCCCTCGTGGGTGCCTACCTGGATCTTGTCCAGAGCGCAGTAATGATCGCTGGAGCAGTGGTTGCGGCACTGGGTGACGCTGCATTCGATGCTCTTGTTGGCTTTGCAGTTATCCATCATTTTTATCTCCTTTGGTTGGTTGATATCAGGGCGATCCGTTTATTCAGGATTCGCTCTAATAGTATCCCGCCGGAGGGGACGGATATTCTGCCTTTTGATGACTCTGTTTCTGTCAATTGGCGCTATTCAATTTCGTCATCCAAGCCGTCGTCATTATCATCCATCAGGCCGTGCTCATTGTCGCAGCTGTCTCCGCCCAATATCTCGCCCACCCGCATCTTGCGGCGGAGCTTCATCTCTTCCACATTCCGGTGCAGGAGCTCTTTGACATATTTGGGATTTTTGACATTTTTCATGGTCATTGTGGGCAGGGTCTTGTCTGAGGACTGGACGATGATGGAGCCCACGCCAAAAATCCTCTGGCCCAGGGAAATATGGAGGCTGATGTCCCGGACACGGTAAAGCAGGATTTCGTCCTGGGTGGTGTTGAGCAGGCCGGTCTCCAGAAAAAGCCGGTCTTCCGAAATGGAGTACTTGGTGAAGGTGATGGGCATCCCCAGGATCCTCTTTCTATCTTTCCACAAAAGCTTGACTTCTTCCGGCATGGCAGACTCCTCCTTGCTGTTTCTTGTATTGATAGATACCTATATTATATCAGGCTCCGGCTCCGGCGTAAACAGCGG
>JAEXZK010000101.1 GCA_023451415.1 Bacillota bacterium
GGGCAGCGTCATGGAGGTGAAGAACGGCAGCCGCGTCACCTACACCGTCCCCCAGAAGATCCGCCGGGAGAATGTGGAAAAGGCCGTGGAGGTCTTTTTCCGGGTGAATAACGTCTACCGGGACACCGTCATCAAGGTGGAGAGCGGCGGGGAGGTCCTCTGCCGCTTCAAGCGGGAGCATATGGCCCCCGGCGAGATGGAAAAGATCACCATCCCCAAGGTCCTGCTGGACAAGGCTGACGGCGCGGTCCTCACCGTGTCGGTGGAAGATCAGGCGCAAGGAGGGAACGAGGCATGACCAATATTATCTGTATCGTCTGCCCAAAGGGCTGCCACCTTTCGGTGGATGAGAACAACGGCTATGCCGTCACCGGCTTCGGCTGCGAGCGGGGCGTGGCCTATGGCAAAAAGGAGCTGACCAACCCCACCCGGGTCATCACCTCCACGGTGAAGATTAAGGGCGGCATCCATCACCGGCTGCCGGTGAAGACCAGCAGCGATATCCCCAAGGGCCTGATCCATGCGGCCATGGCCCTGCTGGACGGCGTGGAGATGGAGTCCCCCGTCCATGTGGGAGATGTGGTGGTACCCGACATCTGCGGCACCGGTGTCTCCTTTGTGGCCACCCGGGATATGTGATCCAGGGCCTGTTTCTGAACTTTTTGACCATAAAGAATAAATGTTTTGTAACACCGCCAAAAAACGCGCTGCGTTTTTGGCGGTGTTGTTCCATAAGGTTTTGCCTTAAAATTATCAATTTTGCACAATTGTCCGTTAATGTTCTGTTAAGCTGCCTAAAACATCTGCAAAATCCCTGTTTCAGAGGAAATTTTTGCTGATACTTTGTGCAAAAACACATTGTTTATTTCGGTGTTTTTAGATATTATAAAGTGGGTAGATTTTTTGATATATTTCTATATTCTACATGGCATGGAGGTAAAAGCACTATGAAGGTACAATTCACAGAAACTGTGCTGCGGGACGCCAACCAGTCGCTTATCGCGACCCGGCTGCCCATTGCAAAGTTTCAGCACATCCTGAGCACGCTGGACAAAGCCGGCTACTACTCCCTGGAGTGTTGGGGCGGAGCCACCTTTGATTCCTGCCTGCGCTATCTGGATGAGGATCCCTGGGAGCGCCTGCGGAAGATCCGCGCCGCCTGCCCTAACACCAAGCTCCAGATGCTGCTCCGGGGCCAGAACCTGCTGGGCTACAAGCACTACCCCGACGACGTGGTGCGCATGTTTGTCCGCAAGTCTGTGGAAAACGGCATCGATATCATCCGCATTTTCGACGCCCTCAACGACCTGCGCAACATCCAGGTCGCGGTGGATGAAACCATCAAGGCCGGGGCGCATGCTTCCGGCACCATCTGCTACACCATCAGCCCCATCCACAACCTGGAAAGCAACGTGAAGCTTGCCAAGGACATGGTGGAAATGGGCGTCCAGTCCATCTGCATCAAGGACATGGCGGGCATCATGAGCCCCAAAGAGGCCTATGACCTGGTGAAGGCCCTGAAGGAAAACGTCAGCGTCCCCATCGTGGTACATACCCACAGCACCACCGGTCTGGGCTTCATGACCCTGCTCAAGGCTGTGGAGGCCGGCGCCGATGTCATCGACACCGCCATCTCCTGCTTCTCCGGCGGCACCTCCCAGCCCGCCACCGAGACCATGGCCTACACCCTCCGGGAGTACGGCTACGAGGTGGACCTGGACGACAAGGTCCTCAAGGAGGTCAACGACTTCTTTAAGCCCATCCGGGGTGAGTTCCTGGCCGACGGCACCCTCAACCCCGTCGTCATGGCCACCGCCACCGACGCCCTTATCTATCAGATCCCCGGCGGCATGCTCTCCAACCTGGTTGCTCAGCTCACCGCGCAGAAAGCCCTGGACAAGCTGGACGACGTCCTGGCCGAGACCCCCAAGGTCCGCAAAGACTTGGGCTATCCTCCCCTGGTGACCCCCATGAGCCAGATGGTGGGCGTACAGGCTACTGCCAACGTCCTGGCCGGCCAGCGCTATAAGAATGTCTCCAAGGAGATTAAGGCCTATGTCCGCGGCGAATACGGCCGCGCCCCCGGCGAGGTGGACCCCGCCCTGGTCAAGGAGATCCTGGGTGACGAGCAGCCCATCACCTGCCGCTACGCCGACCTGCTGGAGCCCGGCTTTGAAAAGGCCAAGGCCGAAATCGGCGACCTGGCCAAGAGTGATGAGGACGTCCTCTCCTACATCGCCTTCCCCGCCCAGGCCGAGCCCTTCCTCCGCAAGCGCGCCGAGAAGGAAAAGAACACCTTCTCCTTCTCCATTCAGGAAATCAAGTAAGGAGGTAACTGTCCCATGCTGAGAGAAGTTGCCAATATTCCGATGGGATTGGGTGACAGCCTTCTCCTTTCCGGTATCGGCATGCTGGTGGTGTTCATGGAGCTGGTCATCCTGGCCCTCATGATCCGTGTCATGTCCAAGGTCATCGGCTCTGTCACCGGCAAGAGCAAAGAGGCGGCCCCCGCTGCGGCTGTGGCTGCTCCGGCGGCTGTTCCCGCGGCCGTCCCCGCTGCTCCCGCCGCCTGTGCCGCTCCGGCCCTGACCCTTACCGACGTCAGCGAGCCCGCAGCTGCCGCCGTCATGGCCATTGTCAGCGACAAGACGGGAATCCCCCTGAGCCGCCTGGCCTTCCATTCCATCAAGGGCGTCATCGAGATCGAGGGCGCCACCGATGAGGAAGCCGCCGTCATCATGGCCCTCACCGCCGACAAAATCGGCGTTCCTGTGAACAAGCTGGTTTTTAAATCCATCAAAAAAATCTGATTAGTGTGTCTAAGGAGGAAAACACATCATGAAATACGTCGTGACTTTGAATGGTAAAAACTACGAGGTCGAGGTAGAGGAGTCCAGCGCGGAGATCCTCAACGTCACCACCGCCGCTGCCGCCCCTGTGGCTGTGGCCGCCCCCGCCCCCGTGGCCGCTCCTGCTCCGGCAGCAGCTCCGGCCCCTGCCGCTGCTCCCGCCGCTCCCGCCGCTCCCGTGGCGGGCCCCGGCACCCAGGTCCTCTCCCCCATGCCCGGCACCATCCTCAAGGTGAACGCGGCTGCCGGCCAAGCTGTCAAAACCGGTGATGTCCTTGTCGTTCTGGAAGCCATGAAGATGGAAAATGACATCGTCGCTCCCTGTGACGGCACTGTTTCTCAGGTACTTACTTCGAAAGGAAGCACAGTCAACACCGACGACGTCCTGGTTGTTCTGGGCTAAGGGTGACGCAGTATGAACTTTATTGAGATCATTGCGCAGACCTTCGCTCAGTCCGGTTTCGCGGCGTTTTTTACCACGCCCGACGCCTGGAAGAACGGGGTCATGCTCCTCATTTCCTTTGTCCTGCTCTATATGGCCATTGTCAAGAAGTTTGAGCCTCTGCTGCTGGTGCCCATCGCCTTCGGCATGCTGCTGGCCAACCTTCCTGCCGCCGGCCTGATGAACGACGTGCTGGCCCCCGCTCAGGAGGCCCTCAAAGCCGCCCAGGCCGCTCTTGCCAACGGCACCGGCACCCAGGAGGCGGTCAACGCCGCCGCCGCGGAGCTGGCAAGCCTCCACTGGTATGACAACGGCGTCCTGCGCATCATCTACATGGGCGTCAAAAGCTCCCTCTTCCCCTGCCTGATCTTCATGGGCGTCGGGGCTATGACCGACTTTGGCCCCCTGCTGGCCAACCCCGTCAGCCTTCTGCTGGGCGCTGCCGCTCAGCTGGGCATCTACGTGGCCTTTACCGTGGCCAACCTGCTGGGTACATACATCACCGTGGGCGGCGAACCTCTCTTTACCGCCGCCCAGGCGGCCGCCATCGGCATCATCGGCGGCGCCGACGGCCCCACAGCCATCTTTTTGGCCAACAACCTGGCCCCGGAGCTGCTGGCCCCCATCGCTGTGGCCGCCTACTCCTATATGGCCCTGATCCCTCTGATCCAGCCTCCCATCATGCGCGCCCTCACCACCAAGAAAGAGCGCGAGATCAAGATGGAGCAGCTGCGGAAGGTCTCCAAGAGCGAGCAGATCGTCTTCCCCGTGGTCGTCACTGTCATGTGCGTCCTGCTTCTCCCTTCCGTCGCCCCCCTCATCGGTATGCTGATGCTGGGCAACCTCTTCCGGGTCTGCGGCGTTGTGGAGCGTCTGTCTGACACCGCTCAGAACGCTCTGTGCAACATCGTCACCATCATGCTGGGCACCACCGTTGGCGCCACCGCGGACGGCACCGTGTTCCTCCGCCTCCAGACCCTGATGATCGTGGGCCTGGGCCTCTTCGCCTTCTGCTTCTCCACTGTGGGCGGCGTTCTGCTGGGCAAGCTTCTCTGCTTCCTCACCGGAGGCAAGGTCAACCCCCTGATCGGCTCTGCCGGCGTGTCCGCCGTTCCCATGGCGGCCCGCGTCTCCCAGGTGGAAGGCGCCAAGGCCAACCCCACCAACTTCCTGCTGATGCACGCCATGGGCCCCAATGTGGCCGGCGTCATCGGTTCCGCCGTGGCTGCGGGCTTCCTGCTGATGATGTTCAAATAAGCAGCCGCGATCCACTGCATTCCAGAGCCCTCCGGCTGTGCCGGAGGGCTCTTTTAAATTTGACTTTGGGCTGGTCCGGAGGTATGATGTATTCCATCAAGGAGGCTGTTGGCTATGGATATGAACAAACGGAGCAAATACTGGAACAGCAGCGCCGATGAGGCCATTGGAGCCTACCGTAAAAAACTGGGTCTCACTCAAATAGCCCTGATTCTCATGATCCTGTCCATCATCGCCCTTGCCTGGGGGCGTATTTTTACCGATGCCGTTGGCGCGGACCTTTATTGGGCCTCTATTCTGGCGATACTGTTCTGTGCCTTTGGCATCCGCCTTTATAAACAGATCCTCCTGGGCCGGCTGCTGGCCATCCTGTATACCGACTGCGACCCGGTCAAGTTTGTCCCTGTGGCTCGGTTTCTCCAATCCCTGGACCGCAAAGGCAAGGGCAGAATCACCTTGGGCATCTATCTTTGCCAGGGGCTCTATTACGC
>JAEXZK010000135.1 GCA_023451415.1 Bacillota bacterium
TCCAGGATGTTCATGTTGAAATCACGCATATTTATGGGACCAGCGACGAGCGGGTGAAAAGCTGTACCGCCGATATCGTCATTGCCCGGGGCATCACGGGCCAGGCTATCCACCGGGCGCTGCCCAACGCCCATTTTGTAGAAATCCCCATGACCAGCGACGACATCATCAACGCTTTGGTGGAATGCCGACGGAAGAACGGGACCAAAGAAGTTGCCCTGGTGCTTCCCGGCACCAATATCTGCCGCACCGGCCAGCTGGCGGAGATCAGCGGAGTGCCGCTCCGCGCCTATTACATATCCAATGAAGCCGATATAGAGGCCGCGGTGGAGGACGCCCAGCTCCGGGGGATCCAGTCCGTCATCGGCGGGCTCACCGTCTGCCGGCGCTGTAAGAAAGCCGGGCTTTCCGCCTTCCGCATCCGCACCGGCGATGAGGCGATCGAGCGCGCTGTGACAGAGGCCCTTAATACGGCCAGGACCCTGAACCTGGAAAAAACAAGGGCAAACCTCCTCCGCACACTGCTTGACAACAGCCGGGACGCCATGCTTGCCCTGGACCGGGAAGGAAGGGTCATTGTCATGAACAACCAGGCCCGCCTTACATTCCATCTGTTGGGCGAGCCGGAGGAATGTCTCCATATCAAGCGGCTTCTTCGGGACTTTCATTGGAAAGAGGCGGTGGAGGCGCAGACGGAGGATCAGTACTTCCAGACGGTGGAGGACAAGCTGATGCTGGTGAGCCGGACGCCTATTGTGGTGGATTCTCAGAGGGCCGGCGTCCTTCTGACCTTCCGCAATGCGGAAGAAATCCGCGACGCGGAATCCCGGATACGCAAGCAGCTGCGGGGGGACGGGCTGTCCGCGCGGTATCACTTTGAAAATATCCTGGCCGTCAGCCCGGCTATGCGCCAATGGATCACCACGGCACGAAAGTACAGCCAGGTGGATTCCAACGTGCTGGTAACGGGGGAAACAGGCACGGGGAAGGAACTTTTTGCCCAGAGCATACACAACGCCAGCCGGCGGGCGGGGCAGCCCTTTGTGGCGGTCAACTGCGCCGCCCTGCCGGAGCAGCTGCTGGAAAGCGAACTTTTCGGCTACACCGAGGGATCCTTTTCCGGCGCCTCGCGGGGCGGCAAGATCGGGCTTTTTGAACAGGCGCACAAGGGGACGATCTTCCTGGATGAGATCGGGGAGATGCCCATCTCCCTCCAGGCCAAGCTGCTGCGCGTCCTGCAGGAACGGGAAATCCGGCGCATCGGCGACAATAAAGTCATTCCGGTGGATGTGCGCATCATTTGCGCCACCAACATCAATATCCGGGAAAAGGTAAAAAGTGGTCAGTTCCGGTCCGACCTTTTTTATCGGATCAATCTTCTGAGCATACGCATTCCGCCGCTGCGGGAGCGCCCTGAGGATATAGAAGTGGTGTTCCGTTACTTTTTGGACCTCCATTGTCGGAACAGCGGCCGGCAGGCCCCGCGGGTATCTCCGGAGGCGATGGCCATGCTTCGGGAGTACCCCTGGCCGGGCAATGTCCGGGAACTGAAAAACCTCAGCGAAAGGCTGGCGGTCCTTAACTGCGGCGGCGGGATTGATGCGGCGGCCATCTGCGCCGCGGGGCTTTATGAGGAGGATGAGCCGGAGGAGAGAAGGGCGCCCCCGGCGGAAGAATCGGAGGAAGACCGCCTGCTTCGTGCATTTGCCAGAGGCAGCATGAGCAAGGGGGAGCTGGCCAAGCGGCTTGGCATCAGCCGGACTACCCTTTGGAGACGCCTGAAGGAGCAACGGGAAATATCTGCCCCATGACTTGTCAGAATATGGAACATTATGTTCTATATATTGCAATATGTTTCAAATATGCAACGTGGAATGGAACCTTGGGGAAACATCCAGCACTATGACCGGGTCGGTCCCAACTGAGATCATTGGGAAGAATTGCAAAAGATAGCCCTCAGCTTTTGATGTATTCCACAAAAGGATATGAAGCACAGGTTTTGGCATGGTTTTTGCTATTTAATTTGGTTGAAACCAGGAAGCGGCTTCAGCCGTTTCCTCTTAACCAAAGAAAAGGAGCAAACGCTATGAACAACAAACCGGTCTTGGGAATTTTATTGGGAGATTCCAGCGGCATCGGGCCTGAATTGGTGGCCAAACTGGCGGTTTCCGGGTTTTATGAGCAGTACTGCCGCCCTATTGTTATCGGTGATATGCGGGTTTTTGAGGAAGGGCTCCGGATCATTGGCAAGGATTATCCCCATTATGCCATTGACAGTGTGCAGGAAGCGGACTGGGGCCGGGGGCTCCCCATCCTGGATCAGAAGGATCAGGACCCCGCCCAGGTGGTGATGGGAGAGGCCAGCGCTTACTGCGGCGCGGCGGTCAACAATGCTATCCGGGTGGCCGCCCGCCTCTATCAGGAAGGAAAGATCGAAGGCTTCTGCTTCGCGCCCTTTAACAAATCGGGGATGAAGCTGGCCGGCTGCGAATTTGAAAGCGAGCACCACCTGCTGGCGGCGCTTTTCCACCAGACAGGACCCTTTGGAGAGATCAACGTGTGCGAAAACCTTTGGACCACACGCACCACCAGCCACATTCCCATCAGTGAGGTCAGCAGTCATTTAACGGTGGAGAGCATCCTCCGTGCGGAGGTCCTGTGCAGCAACACCTTGAAAAAGGCGGGGATAGCAAACCCCCGGCTGGGTGTTGCAGCGCTGAACCCCCATGCCGGGGAGCATGGGCTCTGCGGCAGGGAGGAGATCGACGTCATCGCTCCGGCCGTCGACAAGGCCCGGGAGCTGGGGATCGACGCCCAGGGGCCTTTCCCCAGCGACACGCTCTTTATCAAGGCCTTCCGTGGAGATTTTGACGGCGTTGTTACCATGTATCATGATCAGGGACAGATCGCCCTCAAGCTCAAAGGATTCGATCAGGGCATCACCATTTCCGGCGGACTGCCGGCCCCTATTGTCACCTGTGCCCACGGCACCGCCTATGACATTGTCGGAAAAGGGATTGCCGGCACGTCGTCCTTTGAGAATGCGATCAAGATGGCCAGCCGGATGGCCTTGGCATCCCGGAAATGATGAGCCGGTTTGTAACTGCAAATATGGTATAATAGCCGCAAGGCGGCTATTATACCGCTTATGCGCAGGCCATCCGCGCCATTGAAGCTTCGACCGGGATGCGCGGGACCCCCTTTATGGCTGGAGGTCACAAATGTTCCGGTGGCTCATTATCCCATCCGGTGCTTATGGCAGAACAGTGACGGCGCAGCGGTTACCGCGCCGCTTAAAAACCACTGTCTTATACCCGATCAAAGGAGGAAAATTATGAAGCTGTGTTATCAGGTGGCCACCCCGGACGTGGCTGTTGCAGAGAGCGTCACCGCGTACCAGGGGAGCTTGGACAAGACTTTTGGGGATATTGCGGCCCTGGGGTATGACGGGGTGGAGCTGATGACCCTGGACCCCGGTAAGCTGGATTGGAATCAGGTGCGGGAAACCGCCCGGCAGCTGGGGCTCTGTGTGGGCTTGGTGTGCACGGGAGAGGTCTTTGGCCAGCTGGGGATCAGCTTTACCGATCCGGACGCCGGCATCCGCCGGGAGGCGGTGGACCGGGTCAAGGCAATCATCGACTTTGCCGGGTTCCTGGGGGCCAAGATAAACATCGGTCGGGTCCGGGGGCAATACCGGCCCGGCGTCCCCCATCAGCAGACGGAGGAATGGGCGGAGGAGGCTTTTGGGATCATCAGCGACCATGGCGCGCCGCAGAACGTGGCCATCGCCCTGGAGACTGTGACCATTATGCAGACCAACTTCATCAATACCCTCGCGGAGGGGGCGGCCATGGTGGACCGGGTAAACCGGCCCAACTTCCGGCTTATGATGGATGTGTTCCACCTGAACCTGGAGGAGAAGGATCTGTACGAGGCCATCCGGAAATACAGCCCCTACAATATCCATGTGCATCTTTCGGACAACAACCGCCGGTGGCCCGGCAACTGCGGGATGGATTTTCCCAAGGTAATCAGGACCTTCCGCGAATGCGGCTACGACGATCTTTTTTGCACTGAGATTTTCCAGCTTCCTTCTATGGAAGAGGCGGCCCGGGAATCCATCCGATACCTCGCCCCCATTTTTGAGGAGGTATATGGGAGGAAGGCCCAATGAAACGTATTGCGCTTATCCACACGGTCAAAAGTGTGCTGAATACCTTTGAGGGCAGGCTGCGGGAAGCCATGCCGGGGGAAGAGCTGAAGATACATAACCTTCTTGACGACTTTTTGGCCAGCGATCCCAGTCCCGATGAAAAGGGCGTCTTTACCACAGAAAACCGGCAGCGGCTTTACAATGACATCCAGTCCGCCCAACTGACCGGTGCCGACGTCATCGTGGTTACCTGCTCCACCC
>JAEXZK010000144.1 GCA_023451415.1 Bacillota bacterium
ATAAGCTCCTGGTGCTGGGCGGCCAGCTTTTTGGTGGTCTCGTCGGCGTCCTCGGCCAGGTAGTCCACCCCCTTGTAGGTAAGGCTGCGGAAGGCGATCTCCCGGATGATGTTGTCATCCAGGGTAAACTGGATCCCCACCTGGTTGGTCCCTCCCTCCACATAGGCGCCCCGGTAGGTGCCGTCGCGGTAGCCGGTTTTGGCAGGGGTGCTGCTGGAGGAGGGGGCGCTGGTCCCCGACGAGCCGGAGGGAGAGGCCGAGGAGCCGTTCCCGCTGGGGCTGCAGGACGCCAGCAGGATGGTCAAAGACAAAGCTGCAAAAATCAGGGATAGGACTTTTTTCATGGATTGCCACTCCAAATCATTTTATTTTCCAATGCCTGGAATGGCCTTAGTATGCGCCGGGCCCGGCGATATTATGTATAAAACTTCATACGCCATTTGGCGCGCCATGGAAATCGGAAAACACCGCTTCGCACGAAGTTTTTGCGCATGCGCGCCATCCCGGCAGCCCTTTAAAACCAAGCGCTCCCGACGGTTCCCGCCGCGCTTTGGGAGGCTGTGATGCGGCAGGCTGGAGGATAAAAAGCGCCGGGAGCAAAGGGATCCCCGGTGGAATCCGCCCGTGCTCCCGGCGTTTGCTTTCCCGTATGGCGGCCCCCGACGGCCGCCCGGGAATTTTATTTGTGAAGCAGCTTGTCGATCTCGATGACCGAAAGGACATAGATCTTGACAGCGTCCAGGATGCCCTGGATGGGCATGGCCTCATCGGGTTGGTGGACGCCGCCGTGGCCGGCGGGGAAGGGGTTGTGCTCGGTGTCCTCCATGCCGAAGCCGATGGCGTTCTTCAGATGGCGGGAGTAGGTGCCGCCGCCCATGACGTAGGGGGTGGAGTCCTTGCCGGTGACCTCGCTGTAAATGCGGCAGAGCTCCAGCACCTTGGGGTCGTCCTTGGGGATATAGGCGGGGGCGCTGTCCCGCTCCAGGACGAAATCCCAGTCCGCCTTGGCAAAGTAGGGAGCCATGGCGGCGGAGACCTCCTCGCCCTTGGCGGTGACAGGGTAGCGGATGTCAAACTTCAGAAGGAGGCGGCCCTCCACCGTCTGGGCCACGCCGCTGATGCAGGTGAGCTTGCCGGAGGGGGCGTCGCTGCGGGCGATGCCGATCTTCTGGCCATAGTCGTCGGAGAGGGTGTCGGCCACAAAGGCCATGGCGGCGCGGTCCTCCCGGGGCAGGCAGAGGCTCCCACGGAGGAATTTGGCCAGCTCCAGGATGGCGTTCACCGAGCCCTGGGGACGGGAGGCATGGGCGGCCACACCGGTGGCGGTCACCTGTATGCTGTCCCCGGTGTGCTCCACGCGGATGCGCTCATGCTTTTCGGACAGCTTGGTCAGCTCCTCCAGCAAGGAGGGATCCATCTCCAGCTCGGCCTTGGCCAGATCGGCCACCATGTTGCCCACCAGGCCGCCGGCAAAGGACTTGATTTTGACAAAGGGGGTGCGGCAGACGGCGTGGGTGTTCATGATGCCCTTTTCGCCGTGGCAGACGGGGAAGTCGGTATCGGGGACGATGGAGAAGTCGGGCATGGGCTGCTCCTCTACATATTTTTCGATGTCCTCCATGCCGGTTTCCTCACTGACGCCCAGATAGAGGCTGATCCTGCTTTGCAGGGGAATCCCAAGGTCCTTCAGACACTGCATGACGTACATCCCGGCCACTGCGGCGTTCTTGTTGTCCGCCACGCCCCGGCCGATGAGGTAGCCGTCCTTTTCCACGGGGTTGTAGGGGGAGTACTTCCAGTTGTTGCCCTCGGGCACCACGTCCAGGTGGGCAAAGATGCCGATGGTCTTATCCCCCCGGCCCCAGCAGACGGTCCCATACCAGTTGTCATGGTTGACGGCGTCCAGGCCCTTTTCCCCCGCCATGGCAACGGCCTTGCCCAGCACCTTGGCGCATCCCGCGCCAAAGGGCAGCCCGTCCTCGCCCCGCTTGCTGACGCTGGGGATGCGGACCAGGGTCTTCAGGTCCTCTTTGATAGCCTCCCGGTGATCGGCGATATAGCTTTCGATCCGTGCGGCCAGTTCCTTATCAATCATGTCTCTATCTCCTTTACCCATACTAGGCGTCCGGCCCCTGCCGGACATTACAGCCATGTCCTATTATAATCTTTTATTCGGACTTTTCCAAGAGGGTTTTGTGTGGTATCATGGGGGTAATATTTTGCCTGACTTGGAGGGAACAATATGGAAAAGCCCCTGATGAAACCCGCGGATATCCTTCTGCCCAGGGATGTCCCTCTGGAGCGCTGGTGCGTGGTGGCCTGCGACCAGTATACCTCTCAGCCCGATTATTGGGAGCGGGCGCGCCTGGCCGCGGGGGAGGGCCCCTCCGCTTACCATCTGGTATACCCGGAATGCTACCTGAAAACCACAGACCCGGCGGAATACACCCGGAATATTAACGCCGCCATGGCCCGGTATCTGGAGAAAGGGATCTTCCGCACCCTTCCCGGCAAATACCTCCTTGTGGAGCGCACCCTCCGGGACGGCCGCCGCCGCTGGGGCTTTATGGCCGCCCTGGACCTGGAAGCCTACGACTACCACCCCGGCAGCCACAGCCCCATCCGCGCCACTGAAGGCACCGTCCCCCAGCGGATTCCCCCCAGGGTAGCCGTCCGCCGGGACGCGCCCCTGGAGCTGCCCCACATCATGGTCCTCATAGATGACCCCGGGGATACCGTTCTGGGCCCCCTGAAAAAAGCGGCCCTTTCGGGGGCGGCGGAGTCCGGCCTGACCCTGGAGTACCAGGGCGGGCTGATGGAGAAAAGCGGGTCCCTGCGGGGCTGGAGCCTGGGGGACGAGGCCGCCGCCGGTCTGGAGGCCGCTGTGGCTGCGCTGCCCGCGCCGGACGGCATGGTCTTTGCCATGGGGGACGGCAACCATTCCCTGGCCACCGCCAAGGAGTGTTACGAGGAGCTGAAGCGGGCCCTCCCCAGGGAGGAGTGGGAGAACCATCCCGCCCGGTACGCCCTGGCGGAGATCGTCAGCCTCTACGATGATTCCCTGGAATTTGAGCCCATCCACCGGCTGGTGACCGGGGTGGACCCGGAGGACCTTCTGGCGGAGATGGGGCGGCGCTTCGCCCTCTGCCCCGGCCGTCCCCCCCGGGGGGAGGCCCTGCGGCTGGGCGTCTGCACCGCCGGGGGC
>JAEXZK010000149.1 GCA_023451415.1 Bacillota bacterium
CTTTGGCTTCTTCTGCTTGAGCTTGTAGAAGGTCAGCTCCATGGCTGCCACAGACAGGGCGCTGAGGACAAAACGGTGGTTGCTGTGGGTGAGCTCGCTGTCTCCCTCCAGGAGACAGAGGTACCCAGCGGGCTGCCTGCGGTCCTCCACGGGGAAGATGATGTAATTTTGGCGTTCCCCGCCATCGAGGACGGTGTGGGAAATGCTTTCGTAGGGCTGCTCCCGGTAGCGGGTCTTTAGAAAGCGCACGTCCGTCTCGGAAAAAAGTGGGGAAGGCGCCCGGACGGGGGGCTCTCCGCCGCCGGGGGAGGCAGCCTCTATGATCTGGAAGTCCTCTCCGGTGAGGAAGGCGGGTTTTCCAACGGCCTGGGCTACGCTGCCCACAAGGCGGGACAGATCGTGGGACTCCAGGACAGATTCGGTCAGGGCGCGGTAGGAGGCGGCCAGGCGCTGATCCTCGTCTTGTTCCCCGGCGCAGATGGCCCGGTAGACAATGCCGGAGAGGTCGCTGACAGAGCAGCCGTAGGGTACGCTGACCACAGGGAAGCCCGCTTCCCGGGCCGCCTCCAGGAAGGGCGCCGGAAGAAAATCAAAGTAGCGGTCGATGCGCACCCCCAGCCCGGCGCAGCCGTGGCTGAGGAGCCCCTTGAGGATGACGTCAGCATGCTGGGCGTTTTCCTGAAAAAAGCTGCCGCTGGTGAGGACGAAGTCCCCTTCCCGGAGCCAGCGTTCATCCTCCATGTTCTCCATGCTGCCCACGCCGGAGAGCGCTTTGTCCATGCCGCCAGACCCGGTCAGAGCCTGGCCGCCCTTGAGGAGAGGATGTTCCAGCAGCCAGCGCATGGTTGGAGTCATGCTCCCCGCCTCCTTTCATCTTGATGATTTTGGCTACAACTGGGGATAGGAACGCTTTGCGCCTGGGGTGCGGCAGCCTCTTTGGACCGTCACACCGCAAACGCAGCAAATGGGATAACTGCGCGCCCGGAGCAAAACGCTTGCCAGCGCCAATGCCCGCACGCGTCGGTATAATAACTGCTTTGCGGTTTATTATACCGTGAGCGCAGCGAATGGGATAATTGTGCATCGGGGGCCGGAGCGCCGTATGGCGCGGATGGCCTGCGCATAACCGGTATAATAGCTGCTTTGCAGTTATTATACCATCATTTTATCTGGGATTGGCCAGAAACAGCGGATGATTTTTATATGAAAATCCGGGAAAACCATTGTGCAACCAGCATAGTTATAATCTGTATGACAAAAAAACATTGTGAAAAATGTTGTGGCACTCTGAGAGGCAAAATGGCCCCGGGGGGCCGCTTTTTGAGAGAAAACAGCAAAAAAATGAGAAAACCGACGGTTTTCCGACAGCTTGAGGCAGACATGCATCCATGCAAAAACACTCTTGTCCCAGAAATTTTTGTGCAAGTTTACCTATGTTGACACTTGTTCCTAAGCCAAACTATAATGAAGCTGCCGGCAAAAATAAAAAGTTTTTTAGGGAGGTAATATTGTGGCAAATAACAACTCCTCTTCCCAGGGCGAAAGCCTGCGCCCACAGGAAGAACGAATTTTTGACAGCCTTTCCTATTTCCTGATGATGATCGGCGGCTGTATCGCCATCGCCGTCTTTACGGTGGGTTCCAGCCTGGTTGGCAAGCTCAACCTGCTCCAGATGTTCATTGCCCTGCTCATTGGCACCGTCATTATTGCGGTATGCCTGGTGCTCAACGGCCATGCCGGCAATCATTACGGCATCCCGTACACCATCCAGCTCAGAAGCACCTTCGGCACCAAGGGCGCCAAGATCCCCGGCCTGCTTCGTGCCGCTCCTGCCATCGTATGGTTCGGCTTCCAGACCTGGGTCGGCGCAGAGGCTTTGAACGCGGTTCTGTACTCCCTCCTTAAGTTCGACAATATCGTTGTTTGTTACGTTTTCTTTACCGTTGTACAGTGTGTCCTTTCCATCACCGGTTTCAAGGGCATCAAGTGGGTTGAAAACGTTGGCTCCGTGGCCATCACCGTTGCCCTTATCTATATGTTCTATTCAGTCGTTACCAAATATGGCGTGCAGATCCAAGAAGCTGTTATCGACATCGAAGGCTCTTGGGGGCTGCCCTTCTGGGCCGGGTGCGTTGCCTTTGTGGGGCAGTACAGCACCATGATGCTTAACGTCAGCGATCTTTCCCGCCAATACAAGAAGGATGGCAACCGCAAGACCATGGGCTTCATTTACTGGCTCTCCATTGGACCTCCGTTTATGTTCATGGGCCTGACCGGTCTGATGGTTACTGCTGCCACCGGTGTTGTTGACCCCATCGGCGTCTTTACCAGCGCTATCGACAACCCCATCCTGCTCATCTTTACCCTGATCTTTATTATTTTTGCACAGATCACCACCAATGTTGTCAACAACATCGTCCCTCCCATCTACGTTCTGATGGACATGTTCAAGAAACTGGACTACAAGATGGCCGCTGTCATTGTCGGCGTCCTGTCCGTCGCTGTCTGCCCCTGGAACCTGGTTTCCGGCGAGTCTGCCGACGGTCTGAACTTCTTCATTCGCTTTTACTCCTGCTTCCTGGGCCCCATCTTTGCGGTTATGGTCACCGACTACTACTTGCTGCGGAAAACCAAGCTGAATCTGGATATGCTCTATGATGAGAAGAGCGCCGTAGGCGGATTCAACTGGGCTGCCATCATTGCCATCTGCGTGGGCGCCATCGTGGCGGTTATGGAGACCAACCTGGCCTGGTTCGCCAGCCTGCTCCCCGCGGCGGCGGTCTATTATGTGCTGATGCGCTATACCAAAATGGGCGGCGTTTTCCTCACAGGGACTATTTTTGAAAAGAAAAACGAAAGCGTCTGACCCACCGGGCCGCAGCATTACATTCTAATAAGTAACGAGGATTTATGCGGTATGAAATTTGAACTGATTATCCGTGACGGCATGGTAGTAACTCCTCAAGGCGTTTTTGGCTGGGATATCGCAGTCAGCGGCGGAAAGATTGTGGGAGTGGCGGACCGTGTGCCCGGCAAAGAAGAAACGAAGCTGGGAAGCGACGCGGATCGTATCATCGACGCGGCGGGCCTGCATATTTTTCCCGGCTTGATCGACGCCCACTGCCATTTCGATGAGCCGGGTTATGCCAACCGGGAGGGGATCTATACCGGTTCCTGTTCGGTGGCGGCAAGCGGCGTCACTACATATCTGGATCATCCTATCAGCAATATCCCCCCCATGGTCAATGCGGAGGCCCTGGAGGCAAAGCGTGAAGCGTCGGCCAGGAACGCGGTCGTGGATTACGGCATTGTGGGCGGCGTCACCCCCGATAACCTCCAGGACATGGAGGGGATGCACAGCTGGGGCGCGGTGGCGTTTAAGGCCTTTATGTCCAAGAGCGCCATAGAGTATGTGGACGACATGGCTCTGCTCCGTGCCATCGACCAGGTGGCACAGCTGGACAGCGTGATCCTGCTCCATGCCGAGAATCAGGCGATCTGCACCCTGCTGGCAGAAAAGAACGCGGCGGCGGGCCGCACCACCCTTGCCGATTTTGTGGCGTCCAGGCCCATCTTGTCCGAGACGGAATCGGTGCGCCGTGCAGCGGCCTTTGCTGAGATTACCGGCGGCCGTGTCCAGATCTGTCATGCCAGCAGCGGAGAAAGCGTTGAAATCGTCAAGGAGGCAAAGGCCAGAGGCGTCAGGATCACCGTGGAGACCTGCCCCCACTATCTGTCCCTTTCCGTGCAGGATATGCCCAGGCTGGGCGGCTGCACCTGCTCTCCCCCCATGCGGGAGCAGCGCTGCATAGAAGACCTGTGGGAGGCCATTAAGGCCGGAGACGTGGACACCATCGGTTCCGACCATTCCAGCTGGCCCATCACCGAGGATACCTTCGGCGGTCTTTCCGGAGGGCAGTCCACCCTGCCGGTGCTGCTTACGGAGGGATACCACAGGCGCGGCGTCTCCCTGGAGCGCATCGCACAGATTACATCGGCCAATCCGGCAAAGCTCTACCGCCTGGATACCAGGAAGGGCGGCGTCGCCGTCGGATTTGACGCCGATCTGGCCATCGTGGACCTGGGCGAGGAGTTTGTCCTCACCAGGGACATGCTCTTCGATAAGCAGAAGCACAGCCCATATCTGGGCAAACAGTTTAAGGGGGCCGTGAAATACACCATCTCCCGGGGCGATGTCGTCTTTGAAGGCGGCAGAATCACCGCAGAGCCCGGAAGGGGCCGGATGGTCACCCCATGGTACAAATGATTTGAAAATGGAGCGTGAATCGTATGAAACTGGAAGGAAAGAAAGCTCTTATCACCGGAGGTTCCACCGGAATCGGTAAGGAAGTGGCCCTGCTGTTTGCCAAGGAAGGCGCGGATGTGGTCATTACCTATCTGGTAAATCCCGAGGAAGCACAGGCCATCTGCGATGAGATCAAAGAGAAGTACGGGCGGAAGGCCGTGGCCGTCCACACCGACGTCTCTGTGGAGGATGACGTCAAGGCCCTGGTGAAGAAGACGATGGAAGAGCTGGGCACCATCGATATTCTGGTGACCAGCGCCGGTATCCTCCAGCGCATCGGCATGGATAAGATGACCACTCAGGACTGGCTCAGGATGGTGGATGTCAACCTCAACGGCACTTTCTACTGCATCCATGAGGTGCTGCCCATCATGCAGGCCAAAAAATCCGGCCGCATCATCACCATCTCCTCCCAGCTGGGGCAGAAGGGCGGCCCCGAGCTGCCTCATTATGCCGCCACCAAGGGCGCCATCATCGCCCTCACCAAGTCGCTGGCCCGGGCGTACAGCACCCAGGGCATCAATATCAACAGCGTGGCCCCCGGCCCCATCATGACTTCCATGACTACCGACAACTTTGCCGATACCATTGAAAGCGACAAAAAGAATCTCCCCCTGGGCCGCCAAGGCGAGGCCTTTGAGGTGGCCCCCAGCGTGCTGTTCCTGGCTTCCAGCCCCGACGGCGATATCTATGTGGGCCAGACACTGGGCCCCAACTCCGGCGATGTAATGCTGTAAGAAGAAAGAACGGGAGAGCCGCCGGCGTCCGGCGGCTCTCCCCAGCGCAAAGGAGGAATCTTCATGACTATTCTGATCACAGGCGGAGGCGGCTTCCTGGGGAGAAATATTGTCAAGCAGCTGCTGGCCGACGGGCACAAGGTTGTCAACTATATGCGGGATTTTGTGCCGCCTTTTGAGAATCCCAACAATATTTTCGTCTATGGTGAGCTTTACGACATCCCCCGCCTCACCGAGACCATCAGGACTTATGGCGTGGAACGGATCATCCACACCGCCGGCCAGTCCCATCCTCCCATATCTGTTCAGACTCCGCTGTCTACTGTGGAGGCCAATATTATGGGCAGCATGGGGGTTTTGGAGTCCGCCCGGATGACCGGTATCAAGCGGGTGGTTCTATACAGCTCTGAGGCCGCCTATGGGAACATTGGCACCGACCTCGTGACCATTCAGACGCCGCAGCGCCCTGTTACACCATACGGCGTTACAAAAGCCGCGGTGGAAATGATGGGCAGAGCCTACAACGCCTCCTATGGCATGGAGTGCATCTCCATCCGCTTGGGGGAGGTTTATGGTCCTGGGCGCATTACGTCGGAGACGGTTCAGGTAGCCATTGACGCGGCCCTGGATGGTGTTCCTTTCAAGCGGGAACACGGCCGGGATCAGCGCCTCCATCTGATCCATATCAAGGATGCGGTGGATGTTTCCATCCGTGCCTGCTTTACCTCCAAATTTAGCGAGATGGCCACTTATCATGCTACCAGCGGAGGCCACCCCACCTTTGGCGAGGTGCTGGATATTCTTTCTGAACTGATGCCTGACGCTGAGTTTGACGTGGGAGACGGCGACCTGGGCTATGACGTCTGCGGTATGCTGGATATTTCTGAAACCGAGCGGGACCTGGGCTATAAGCCCCAGGTGTCCCTGCGGGAAGGGGTCGCCGAGTATGTGGACTTCCTCCGCAAGGCCCGGGAGGCCGGGAAATGAAGATCTATGACGGTCATGTCCACCTGGGGATGCCCGAGGATCCTAAGGAAGAATTGATCGGGAGCCTCCGCCAAGCGGGGCTGTCTGGAGCGATGGCCATTTCCCCCGCGCCGGGGTGTGCCGGAGCGGACGGCGCTCCCCTGGGCTGGCGGGAACGTCTGGACACCATCCTGGCATGGCGTGACGGGGTACCGGGGCTTATCCCGTTTTTCTGGATCGATCCCACCGAGGCGGATGCCGGCCTGCAGATCGACACCGCGGCCAAGGCGGGTATCGCCGGGTTTAAGGCGATCTGCACCCACTATGCCCCCGAGACGGATGCGCCGATGCGGGCTTGGCGGCAGATTGCCGAGACGGGGAGGCCCCTCCTTTTCCACACGGGCATCCTCATCGGGCCGGGGTGTTCGGAATACTGCCGGCCGCTCCACTACGAGAAACTGCTCACCATCCCCAGGCTGAAGTTCTGCATGGCGCACGTGTCCTGGCCCTGGTGTGACGAGTGCGTCGCCCTCTTTACCAAGTGGAACAACTGTACCCTCCAGGGCTCCACCACCGCCCAGCTGTATCTGGACACCACCCCGGGGACGCCGGGAGTTTACCGCCGGGAGTTGCTTTACAAGCTGTACGGCTCGGGGCTGCCGGTGACGGATAAGCTGATTTTTGGCACTGACCTGCGCAACCGCTACGATGTTGCCAAATCCCAGACATATGTCGCCCGGGACCGCACCATCCTCGACGAACTGATGGTGCCGCAGGAGGCCCAGGAAGATTATTTTTCCGGGAACCTTTTGAAGTTTATTCAATAAATACCCATTCCTCCTCAAATATTGCAAAAGCGCCCTGTAGCATTCAGACGGTGGTCGTAAAACAGTGATCCCTCCCTATGTTTATCCATAGGGAGGGACTTGTTACTTTTGCTGGAGTGGGTACTTGATGGCGATGCCCAACCGCATCTCGCACCATACGGCGAAAAGCGTATAGAAGTGCGCCCTTGTATTCGGTAAACTGGAATTGTCGTTATTCTTTGTAAAAACTAAATGCTTCCTCATACAATATCCGAGATTGTTCTTCATCTCCCCATGATAACGGGTCATCAGCATAACTTAATCTCCAAAACGGCTGCTCTTGCTCTAAAAAGCCCGGCAACATCTTATATAGCTCATAGCACCTACTACCAAATTCATCAATATTATAAACATCAGATTTATAAGCAGCTTCTAAGCCATTAAACAAAATCTTTCCAAATTTCAAAGAATCGAAAGAATTTGCTTCATATTCAAAATATCTTTTCAATTTTGCAAAGGTTTCTTTGTAATTACTCCAACATTCTTCTAACTCCAATAACACTTCATCGTCAGGTGTGTTCAAGAACATTTCATCTAAATGCACATTATATTCTTGCCCAGAGCAGAATCCAAATGCCCAAAGATATGCGTATGCAAATAAAACTTCCATGACTAAACACCTCCTCAAATTCCAGTTTATCGAGCCGCTTCTCTGAAACCCCTTGATTTTCCTGTGTTTCCCGCAGGTCTGCTGCCATAAAAAGCTCCGTTTTCCCTTGTTTTTGCCCTTATAGGGCAAAACAAGGGAAACTTTTTTATCAGTCGCCGCCAACTACCTTATCCAGCAGACGGGCCGAGGAGCGTTTCGCTTCCCTTGTCGAGTGAGCGTAGATGTTCATGGTGGTACTGACATCGGCGTGGCCCAAAAGCTCCTGCACGTCCTTCGGCGCTGCCCCGTTGGAGAGCAGGTTACTCGTGAACGTGTGGCGAAGCTGGTGGAAGTGGAAGCCCTCAAGCCCCGGTATCTTCTTTGAGGCCGTCCGGCAGGCAATCCCGACTGTGCTGGATGATTCATAGCATCCATCCGGGCGGAGACATACGAGGTCGATCTCTCTGTAGTCCTCCGGCACTTCCTCCGACCTTTGCAGACTGTACAGCTCATAGTAGCTGCGCCCCTTCTCCTGTACCTGCTTATAGTAGTTCAGGCTGTAGAGCTCGCCGTACTTTAAGCGACTTTTGTGCTGTTCGGTCTTGGCCGCCTTGAGGATACCCGCCAGCGTGTCACAGAAGTCCACGGTGCGGATTTTGCTCCGCTTGGTGGTGCCGACCTCCGTTTTGTGCCTTGCCCCGTTGTAGCGCATACTGCGCCGCACCGTGATGGTCTGCTCCTTGAGGTCGATGTCCTGCCAGGTGAGGGCGCAGACCTCGCCGATCCGAAGGCCGGTGTAGTAAGCGATCTGGATGGGCAGGAGCGCTGGATTCTCTTTCTTTTTCAGATAGTCCGTCAGCGCCTTGAACTGTTCATAGGAGATCGTCGGGACGGTCAGCCCATCCTCACTGTCCTCATTGAACAGCTCATAGCTTTCCTGCTTCTGCCTGATCTTGATATACTGCATCGGGTTGAAGGTCAGCAGCCGCTTGGGGAAGACCGCAAACCGGAATGCTCCCTGCATCACCGCCGAGAACTGCCGCATATAGCCCTTGCTGATGGGCTTGACCTCCGTTCCGTCGGCGTTAGTACCTCCGAAGGACAAAAGATCAAAGAACACCTGTAAATGCTCTGACGTGACGGTTTTGAGCTTCCGGCTGCCGATGGGAAATTGCTTGATGCGTCCCACAGCCCCCTGATAGGCCATCACCGTGCCGTTGGAGAGATTGCCGGGCTTGACTTCTTCCTCGATCCACATATCCAGC
>JAEXZK010000164.1 GCA_023451415.1 Bacillota bacterium
ATAAGCTCAACGGTATCAAGAAAACCAACACCAAGATCAATTATGAGGACGTCCGGGTCAAATGCGTGGACGTGGAATCGGTGGCGGCTGTTCAGGAGGCTATCAAGGGCATGGGCTTTGAGTGCTACTCCATGAACGACTCCCGCGAGATGATGCAGGAGCAGGCCACCATGATCCAGCTGGTGCTGGGCGGGCTGGCGGCCATCTCCCTCTTTGTCGCGGCCATCGGCATCGCCAACACCATGGTCATGTCCATCTACGAGCGCACCCGGGAGATCGGCGTCATGAAGGTCATCGGCGCCGAGGTCAAGGACATCCGTGTCCTCTTCCTCATGGAGGCGGGGATGATCGGCCTCATCGGCGGCGTGGTGGGCGTGGGCCTCAGCTACGCGGCATCCTATGCCCTCAACACCTTTGCCGGAGGCTTCTTCGGCGAGCAGATGATGGGGCAGACCGGCGGAGGCGGGACCATCTCCGTCATCCCGGTGTGGCTGGTGCTTTTCGCCCTGGCCTTCTCCATCCTCATCGGTGTTATCTTCGGCTTCCTCCCCGCCAACCGTGCGGTCAAGATTTCCGCCCTGGAGGCCATCAAGCACGACTGACATTGTTCCTCCGGCGCCATTCCCCCCCGCTTCCGCAAGGTGGCGGGGGTTTTGTTTGCAGCAAAAGCGGCGCCGCGTGGGGAACGCCTGTTACGGTGCGCCTTCCTGGCCGGCACAGAGGCCCCAACAAAACCCAGGATCGTGGCGGGACGGAAAGTTTTGGCGAAAATGGGGGCTTTCGACCTCCTGCGTTGTCTTTTTTGCCTCGGCTTGCTATAATAGAAGGCAACTGAAAAAATCCTTTTTTGCTTGCAACAAATCGACAGCTCACGGGCACATAGTTAAGGAAGCAGGGAAAGACCATTCCCCCGCCCCCTTGTGCCGGAGCGGTAAGGTGGTGTGAAATGGTACTGAACCAGCAGGACGTGGCCAAGGCGCGTGCCGGCGACCGGGAGGCTTTTGGCGCGCTGTACGACGCTGTGGCCCCGGAGCTGTATAAGGTGGCCCTCTACACCCTGCGCAGTCCTCAGGATGCCGAGGACGCAGTGAGCGAGACCTTTATGGAGGCGTACAAAGGGATTGGCGGCCTCCGGGAGGACGGCAGCTTCCGGCCCTGGATCATGCGCATCCTGTCCATCCGCTGCAAGCGGCGGATCGGCAGCTATGTCAAGGAGAAGGGCAATATCGACATTGACGATTACATAGAGGAAGGCGTGCCGGACCGGAGCTCCCAGCGGGCCGAGGTGCTGGAAGCCCTTGACCGCCTGAGCGCTGAGGAGCGGGAGATCGTGATCCTCTCGGCGCTGCAGGGGTACACCATGCGGGAGATCGCAGAGATCCTCCAGCTGCCCCAGGGGACGGTGAGCTCCAAGCTCCACCGCACCCTGAAAAAACTGCGGGGCATGCTGAGTACATAAGAAAGGAGAGGATGACAGTGGCCGATATAGAATGGAAAGAAGAATACCCTGGCCTGGCAGAGCGCCTTGGGGTGCTGGAGCCGGTGGAACTGCCTGCGTCCCTCTCCTCCAGGAATCTTTTTGAGAAGATGGACCGGATGGCGGAATCCACCCCTCGGGACGAGACGCGGCACGGCGCCCCGGCCAAAATTTTCCGCTGGCGGCCGGTGATGTCCTACGCAGCGGCCTTCCTGCTGCTGGTGGCTGTCTACTACGGCGTGGGGATGTCCGGAAACGGCGTCGCCCTGAACCAGGCCCCCGCCATGGCGGCGGACACGACCGGCCGGGCAGCCCCCGCCGCAGGCGCGCCCGTATCCTCCTCCGCGGCGGCTTATGCCATTGAGGAGGATGCCGGTGAGGACGCCTGGGAGGATGCCCAGGCGGAATCCGCCGAAGGGGATGCGGAAGAAAAGGGCTCCCAGCCGGATGCGGGTCCTTCCCTGATGATGACCGCCCCGGACCAGGGGACGGCGGAGTACGAAGCAGCCGCCCGGAACACGGTGCTGGTGGTCCCCGCCCTGGGGGCGGAATCCACCGGCCAGGCGGCCGGGGATGCTTCCCAGGCCTTTGCCCAGGCCGAACTGGTGGCCTGCGGCACCCTGAGCAGCGCCCAGGTGAGCCATTACAGCGAGGACAGCCCTCCCCACAGCCTCCCTTGGGGCGAAGCCGTTTTGACCGATGTTGCCTGCCTCAAGGGCGAGGCCGCGGATGGGACGATCACCTTTACCTACGCCGGAGGCTATGTTCCGGCCACCGAATACTATGAGCAGGCAGCCAAGGCTTCCGCCAATGCGGAGACGGTGAAGGAGGGCCTGGAGGGCAAATATGTCAAGCTGCTCCTGGGCAGCTCCCAGCCCGAGTTGGCGCTGGGGCGGCAGTATGTGGTGATGCTCACCCGGGACGAGGCGGGCCTGTGGCAGGCCGCCCCCGTCCGGTGGTCCATCCTGGATGTGGTGGACGGCGTCATCACCGGGCCGGAAGGGGAGGCCTACGGGACCCCCGAGGCCCCGGAACTGTAAAAAATAGTGTTTTACACTATTTTCTCGCGCATCTGCCCATTCCAATGGGGGGAGCTTAAGCTTTTAAAGCCGCGGCGGGCAGAGCCGCCGCATGGCCGTTTTTAAAAAAATCAAGATGTACAACATCAGGAACCGGAGACAGACTGCTGCCTCCGGTTCTTTTTGTATGCCGGCAGGCATAAACATAGAGGGAACGAGCCAGGGAAAGAAGGAGGACAAGCAAGGATGAAAGGTGATATGATCCTGCTGGGGAGCATGGGGCTCTCCATGGTGGCGGTGCCGTTGGCGGTGCTGCTCTGGGCCGGAGCGCCTTTGGCGCCTCTTTCTCCCACCCTTCCTCCCGCGGTGGCGGCTTCCGCCTCCTCACGGGGGGAGGAAAATATCATCCGCTTCGACCCTCCCGAGGAGGAGCCGGAGGAGGGGGCAGGCTGGACCGCCGGAGATGAAGGCGAAGAGGATACGGACCGGGAGGCGGAAGAGGGCGGTATCTACAAAAGCCCGGTAAAGGAGTTCCGCATCCTGGACCGGACCACCGGCAAGGTGGCCAAGGTATCCATCCGGGATTATGTCCGGGGAGCCATCGCGGCGGAGATGCCCGCCACCTTCCACCAGGAGGCGATGAAGGCCCAGGGGGTGGCGGCGCTGAGTTATGCCCTCAACATGGCCATCGCCCAGCGGGAGAACCCGGATGAGACGCTGAAGGGGGCGGATTTTTCCGCCGACCCCCAGAACCGTCAGGGCTATATGACCGAGAAGCAGATCAAGGAATATTACGGGAAAACTGCCGAATACAACTGGGCCAAGATCTGCGAGGCCGCCGACGAAGCCTGCAAGGTGGTGGCTACCTATGAAGGGGAGCCCATCGCCGCCGCCTACCACGCCATCAGCAGCGGCGTCACCGAGAACGCGGCCAACATTTGGGAGGGCCCGGTGCCCTATCTCATTGAGGCAGACAGCGGCTGGGATGTCCTTGCCGAAGGGTACAAGACCGTGGTGACCCTGAGCCAGGATGAGGTGAAGGAATGCCTCACCGCCGCCGGAGCCGTTTTGGG
>JAEXZK010000174.1 GCA_023451415.1 Bacillota bacterium
CAGCATTTTAGCGCTGTAAAGCCTGATTTTACAATTTTACGGGAATTTACGAGATTTTTTCCACCCGGATTTGCAGTTCTGTGACATATTCCTGCCGTTTCAGGGTCTCATGGGCGTCGATGTGGTAGATCTCCAGGGGGTCTCCCAAGGGCCGCAGCCCCTCCGCCTCCACAAAGGACATCAACCTCCGCAGGGCCTCCTCCTGATGGGAGTAGGCGCCCCGGTAGACCATGGAGGCGTAACTCCCGGCAGGGAGCAGAACATCCCAGTCCCTGGCCCCCTCGGCGATGAGGAGCACGGAGGAATACCGCCCGTACTCCCCCTGGCCAAGATGGACGCCGCTGAACACCGCGGCGATCTTCTCATCGTCCAGGGTCTGGAGCACGGCCTCGTGCTTTTTTTCCAGCTTCTTGAGGAGGAAGTCCATGTTGTCGTCCTGGATGGCCTCGGCGCTCAGCTGGTAGCAGGGCCGGGCGGGCAGCTCCAGCAGCCGGGGCTCCTGGGGCATGGCTGCCGCCTCCCGGACTTCCTGGGCCCGGCGCTCCACATCCCGCCTGGCCTGGCGCAGCTCCCGGATGCGCCGGTCGATGATCCGCCGCTCCTCCTCCATCAGCTTCAGGGTGGAGGCCACGTCCCGGGTTGTGATATACTCGCGGATCCGCTCCATGGGCAGGTCCAGCCCCCGCAGTTCCCGGATAACATTGAGGTTGCAGATATCCTGGATGCGGTACTGGCGGTAGTTATTCTCCCCCCGCTCGGGGGAAAGGATGCCCTGCTCCTCATAGTAGCGCAGGGTGTCGGCGCACAGGCCGTAGAGCCTGGCAATTTCCTTGATGCGGTAGCTATCGTTCATACGCAGTCTCCCGACCTGGCTTAAAAAGCCAAAATTTCGCCACTTGACATTAGTATTATACGAGGGTTTATACTAAAAATCAAGAGGGGCCGCCCAGGGTGGCGCGCCCCACACCGCCCGCCTTGTCACGGGCGCAAATTCAGGAGGTTTTATTTTGTCCCTAAAAAGAAAGTTTGCCCATTTTGCGCTGCCTTCCATCGTCTCCATGTGGGTGTTCGCCCTCTACACCATGGTGGATGGGTTCTTTGTATCCTGGGGCTGCGGCGAAGCGGCCCTGGCGGCAGTCAACATTGCTTCTCCCTTCAGCGTTTTCATCTTTGCCGTGGGCCTGGTTTTTGCCACCGGCTGCTCCACCGTTATATCCATCCTGCTGGGCCAGGGCAACCGGGAGGAGGCCAACCGGATCTTTACCCAAAACGTGGTCCTGCTGGCCGCCGCTTCCCTGATCATCCCCGTGGCTGTGTTCTTTTTCTCGGAGCCGCTGGCCCGCTTCCTGGGCGCTTCCGATTCCAACCTGTTCCAGGTGCGGGAGTACCTCATGGGCATCTCCGCCTTTGCCAGCTTCTTTACCGTCTCCTATAACATGGAGGTGCTGGTAAAAACCGACGGCTCTCCCCAGGTCTCCGCCATAGGCGTCATCTGCTGTGCTCTGACCAACGTGGTCCTGGACTATGTCTTTGTCATCCGCTTTGGCTGGGGCGTACTGGGCGCGGCCATTGCCACCGGCATCGCTCAGGTGGCCTCCACCACCCTTTTCCTCCTTTACTTTTTCTTTAGGTCCAAGAAGCTGCACTTTGTCCGGTTCCGCCCCAACCTGAGCATCTACCGCCGGGTCATCCCCATCGGCCTGGCCGACGGCATCACCGAGCTCTCCGGCGGCATCGTCATCTTCCTCTTTAACCACACTATCCTCCGGGTCATCGGCGAGGCTGGGGTGGTCAGCTACACCATCATCTCTTATGTCAACACCCTGACCCTCAACGCCATGGCCGGCACCACCCAGGGGATGCAGCCCCTGGTCAGCTTCCACTATGGCAAGGGCGACATCGCCTCCTGCCACAAGCTGCTGCGCTATGCCCTCACCACCGCCGGCGCCATGGCCCTGGTCATCTTTGCCGGGGTGCAGCTGGGCGCAGAGCTCATTGTCTCCATCTTCATCCGGCCCGAAAGCGCCCAGGTCTTTGCCTACACCGCCCACGCCCTGCGGATCTTCTCCTTCTCCTTCCTCCTTGTGGGCGCCAACGTGGTGCTGTCCGGCTTCTTTGCCGCCATGGAACTGCCCCGCAGCTCCTTCAGCATCTCCCTGAGCCGGGGACTGGTGCTCCTGGTGCTCAGCCTGTCGGTACTGGCCGCCCTCCTGGGGGACAGCGGCATCTGGGCCGCCACCGGCGTCTCCGAGGCCCTTTGCCTGGTGCTCAGCCTCTCCCTGTTCTTCCGCTACCTGCGGCGGCGGAAAAGCGCTGCGGCGGAGCCCGTGGTCCAAGGCGAGCCCACATATCAGGATCAGTCGGTAACAATTGCATAATATTTCGTTTTTTTATGGCAATTTTTGTATATTTTCCTCTTTTTTTCTTGCATTCTCATTCTAGCTAAATTATACTAAAGTCGAAAGCGCCAAATAAAATGTGGCACTGGAATTAGAAGAATGAGGAGGAACATATCATGTACATCCGCAAAATCCTATCCCTGATGCTGGCCGTGGCCATGTTCACCACCGTGGCTTTTGCAGTAATCTCAATTGAGTTCCCCGGAGATTGGCTACCTAATGGCGAAGTGGAATTTGATGCTGCTATGCTTGGCTTGTCCGGCGAACTAAACACCAAAAACTACTCCCTGAGCAAGCTGAAGTTTGATAAGGGCAAAAACCTAGTGGAGTCCGTGGAGCTTTCCGAAGACGAGGACGAGGATTCTCTGAAAATCATCCTGAAGACCGACTTCACTCTGGACAAACCCAAGCCCCTGAGCCTCAGCTTTGACATCAAGGGCAAAGGGGACTTCCGGGGCGAAAAAATGACCTTCAACTTCCCTGGCGAAAACGAATATATCAATGTCAACTACGGCCTGGCAGAGGTGTGGATTAACCCCGACAACGAGGTAGAACCTATTGATGAACCCTGGTACGACGGTGACCTGGTGGGACGCACCGCTAAAATGTCCGGCGATTGGACCGTTGAAGGCGAAACCGACTTTATCTGCAAGTTCGTCTCCGACTTTTCCAGAAGAGATAAAGAAGAACGTCCAAACAGGCCGGCTGCCAGATCCTACGCGTTGACCGACGATCAGATCTACGGCGAAAACGGCGCCCCTTACGGCGACCTCGAGTTCTCCACCGACGACGATAATACCGATGTTTCCGTGCGGGTTTACGACGGCGATAAGGCCTATCTGGGTTACAACTACGATGTGGATAAGGAGATCCTCCTTGCCAACGCCGATCTGGAAGCCGACATCTCTGCCCTCACCTTTGACGCCCGTCCCTCCTTTAATAGCACTGCTACCGTTTACTTCTATCAGGTAGACGAAGATGGAGTTGTCTACGACAACCTGGGTGGCGGCAAGATCGCCAAATCCAAAGCTGTTTGGTCTGAAGGTGATGGCTGCTGGGTCCTTAAGACCCGCACTTTGGGCTCCTACATTTTCTCCGACAAGGCCCTGACCTCTGTCGAAAAAGATTCCGACAAGAGCGAGAACCCCGAGACCGGCCGTCCTGCTATCCCTGGCATGGCTCTGGCTGTAGTGGGCCTTGTTTCTCTCGGCGCCCTGACCCTGCGAAAAAAATAATCCCCCAGCAAAAGCCTTATTTCTGAGGCATCTCGTATAATTCTAAAAACGCCTTTCTCACAAAGGCGGCTATAAAACCCTTTTGGCGGCAGGTATTTATCCCTGCCGCCAATTTTTATCCATCAAATTTTAAGCCGATGTGTAAGTGCGCCCTTGCAACATTTCTTCTTGTGTGATATGTTTTGGAGGACAGACTATCATCTATGGAAAAGGGCATGCGGACATAATACCCAGATAACCTACAACCATAAAACGGGGCCGCTTATGTCGTATTGCCTTGGGATAAAGCCAAAAAAGATAGGGGACAAAGTACACGCTAAATTTGATGACCAACATATGTGAAAAACCTTGCAAAGGCAAATCAAAATAAGGATGTCCGGAAGGGATTTGGGAAAATAGGCCGTAATACCGCTTATATTCTTAAATAGGAACGCCCCCGGCAAAAGATTATTTATACCATTGATGAACAAGGGGCAACACGGTTTTTGGGGGCCAAAGTGCTGCCTGACAGCGTTCTCCTCGTTGCTGGGCGACAGCCCAGCTGCCTCGTCCGCCTTGTCA
>JAEXZK010000213.1 GCA_023451415.1 Bacillota bacterium
AGCACAGAGTGAGGAAAGGAACTCATTAAGCTGCTTTTCGCTTATAAAATTTTGATCTTGCCCATGTGCTGGAAACGCGAAGTAATGTAGCCTGCCCCGCAGCAGAAGGCGGAGGACTCAGAACAGAAATTCCAGGGTGATCTGCCCGCTGCCGTCCATGGTGATCCCCTGGACAAGGCAGCGGATAAGGGAGGCCTTTTCCTCTATGGACAGCTCCTCGAAGCTGACCCCAAACCGCCTCCGGGTCCAGGAGACATCCATCGGAGCGGAAATCCCGGGCGGGGGGTCCAGGGCCTCCAGGCGGGCCTGAAGGAGGGCGATCCGTTTAGCAAGGAGCTGGTCCACCGCTACGGTGCCCCTGCCGACGCCATTGATGAGATTGTCAATCTGAGCCTGTATCCCCAGAGCGCTGGAAGAAGGGCCAGAGGATGCCGTGACGGTTCTGGCCGGCCTCAGGGGGGCTGCGGCCAGATGCCGGCGGCAGGCTTCCAGCACGGCGGCCTCCAGGTCGAAGACGGGGACGTAAATGCGGTTCTGACAGAGGCCGCGGCTGTGGCGGCCCCGGCAGTGATAGTAGGCATATTCCCGGCCGTTCCTGCTGGTGTATTTGACGCCCACGCTGCATCCGCATTGGCCGCAGCGGATCAGCCCGGACAGAAAGGTGCGCCGGGAGCGCTTGCCCACGGGGCTGGCGCTCCGGTCCAGGAGGCCCTGGACCGCCAGAAACTGCCGGGATGGGATGAGGGGAGGGTGAACGCCCACCACCGCCACCTGCTCCGGGATGTTGGCGGCCCGGTTGCGGTCCTTATTTTTAAAAAAGATACACATGCCGTGAAGCCCGTCGAAATCGCCGGGAGGGCTGGCCACCTGGTACCCCGACTCCACCAAATAGCTGTAAATGGCGTCGTCGGCAGCGCAGGGAGTGATATTTTCCAGGACGCGCCGGACGGACTTGGGGGTCCACTGGTTCCCCTTGGCGGTGGAGACCCCCTCCTGGTTGAGCCGGCGGCTGATGCTCCCCAGGCTGCCGCCCCCGGCATACCAGTCAAAAATCTGCCGTAGGGTCCCGGACTCCTCCCCCGGTTCCAAAACAGAGATCATGCGGCCTTCCGCCTCCACCCGGACGCCCCGGTACCCATAGGGGGCGTTGCCGCCCATATAAAGCCCCTGGCCCGCCCGGAAGCGGTAATTGTCCAGGATTCTGCCGGCGATGGTCTCCCGCTCCAGCTGGGCAAAAACCATGACGATGTAAACCATGGCCCGGCCCATGGGGGTAGAGGTATCCAGCTGTTCGGTAGCGGAGATGTATTTTACCCCATGGGTCTCAAAAAGCTGCAAAAGGGCAGCAAAATCCATAATATTGCGGGTGATCCGGTCAAGACGGTAAGAAACGACCGTGTCCACCTTCCCGGTGGCGATGTCCGCCATCAGCTTCTCAAACTGGGGCCTTCGGGTGTTTTTGCCGGAATACCCCGCGTCCTGATAGACCTGGTATTCTCCGGCGGCAAAACGGCGGCATTGGTCGATCTGGGCATGGATGGACACACTGTCCCTGCGCTCGATGGATTGGCGTGCATAGATAGCGGTCATGGACGGACCTCCTTTTCGGCAAAAGTGTGCGGCGAGGAAAGCGCCCGTGATAGGGGACAAAGGGCGGAGCATACCCTGAAACGGGGGGCGAGCGATATGACGGAAGGAAAGCAAGGGGCCAAATGCCAGGTGACGGCCGCCCGGACCGACCCGGCGGCGGATGAGGGGGAACGGGGACGGCGGGAGGCGCTGTTTATGACAGTCCTCCTGAACCAAAGCAGGGACCGGGGAGTTCCGGAGGCCAGGGGATTCCGTTCCTGCGAGTATGACGAGCGCAGCGGCGAGTTCATTTTTACCCTGGAGCCATGAGAAAGGGCGGGGAGGCCCCGGCCGGCGCCGATAGGGGCGTGAGCCGGGAAAATATCTCCCCAATGCCGGAGACCGTAGGCACGGGATCACTTCTAACATCATGGAACCAACGAATTGGCTCATATGGAAATGATATGCGCCATCGTCCATCAGCTGACCCGGAATCTGTCCATTGATGAGATCAAGAAGGAAGGCTTTGATACCTACTTCGTGGATCATACTGTGGGGCTTTGGCCTCAGGCGGCTTCGGGGACCCCCTTCAGCGCCACAGTGTTCCAGTCCAAGGGCGACCCTATCACCGATCTTCATGAGGACATGGCGGCCGAGCAGAAGGCGCGCACCACCTATGACAACATCCTCCGCCTGGTGGATGACCCCGATATTCTGGACCCTATCCGGTTCCTGCGGGAACGGGAGATCGTGCATTATCAGAGGTTTGGCGAAACATTACAACCAAAGTGGAATGGGAGAAGTCGAGCCGTTAACAATACCAAAAATGTGATAAATCAACAGGGAGCAAAGCCCGAAAGCGGGCCTTGCTCCCTTGTCTGTTTAAAAACAAAAGCAAAGGAACCTCGTCAATGGCAGCATAGCCGTTCATCTCGACTATTGACGGGATTCCTGCGTTTGTTATTACAGTCCCCACAAAATAGAATATCACGATTTCAAAATATTTGATTGGAATTACCACTCCGCTGTGCTATACTAAAATTATCTCAATATGCAGGAGGACTGCCAGGGGTGGATTGCAAAAGTAACTTCCAGTTTGCACGACTTACTTCCGGTTTCGAAAAAGCCTTGCAAGATTAAATTGCGGCAAGATAAGAAATCCTGCAAAAAGCGGAAGTCAATTTTACAAACATTGAGAAACCCGGAATTTATTCTTACATAACTGCCCGCTTAAATGTACTGAAAAAATTATTTTCGGTGTATAGATTACAGTAACCGGATTGATATTTGCTGTATTTTCATTTATTTATGCCGCCCTTACTCTTTGGATTATAATGGAATAGACGGCCTCATGGGTTCTTTTCTTGGAACACAGATGCTTGTTCCACTTATTATCTCTGTCATTATATTGGTGATAGGTTTTGTCATTGTTGGCTTTGAGGCTTGCCACAGAAAACGGGCATTGAGCTGGATGCCATAATAAAGTACGCTACTTTCGAAGGTAGCTGAATAATCTCCACAAGCATGCCGACCCACGAACCAAAACAAGCT
>JAEXZK010000245.1 GCA_023451415.1 Bacillota bacterium
GATTCTCAGCGACGCCTTGCCGGTGCTGGAAAACCCCTCCGTCAGCGAGGAGGAAAAGAATCTTCTGCTGCGGACATTCATTGAGAAGATCGAGTTCTCGCGGGACGAAGATCGGGACGAACAGTTCCGAGTTTTCTATTACGCCTAAAATAATACTTATCGGAGTTTGGCCCTCCAAACTGTGTGATAATCACTTTTGCCGCCTTGGCGTCGGGACGGCAGATTTTGACGGGGAACTGTAACCTTTTTTCATAATTCCACATACAT
The DNA here is from genome assembly GCA_023451415.1 of Bacillota bacterium. GTDB lineage: Bacteria > Bacillota > Clostridia > Oscillospirales > Ruminococcaceae > Angelakisella. Next base: position 268 of record JAEXZK010000245.1, read on the forward strand.
CAACCCTCCAATTCCCAAGGCCAGGGGCAGTTTACCCATCTCCACCTGCCGGTGGCATCGGGGCTGTCCGCAGTGAGAGGACCATAAGCGGCCTCATATTCTTCCGTAGCCTTTTTCAGCAGCAGCTGATACTTGGTCATGTTGGCCAGGGCCTCGGGGTCGTTGCAGTGGGTATCCAGATAGAGGTTGGCTTCGTCCACGGCAAATCCGGCTACCTGCACCTGCCAGAGCATCTGTTCACGCTGATTCAGTTTCATTTGCAGGCCCTCCTTCCCACAAAGGGTTTATCCAGTTCGCAGAAGAGGGTCCCGCTCCGCAGGGCTTTTTCCAGGGGATAGGTCTCGGTCCAGTATTGCCAGGGTACGTAAGCCATCGCCAGAGGGAAGCGTTCCCCCGCCAGGACCTCGGCTGCCGCCCGTCCCACCGGGACGACAGGCGCCGCCGAAGGCACAACAGGCACCTGCCGGCTCCGTCCGTAGCCTTGAGGGGTCGTATTCGGTCTATATCTTTCCAAGATAAAGTTCTCCTTTCAGTCGGGTGATGATAGGGGTGGAGCAGCAGCTCCGCCTCAGACATCCGTCCATTATTAGTTTATGACAGGCGGGCCATAGTGTGCCTGTGCCCTTGCGTCCCGGGGGGCTGTGCGGTATACTGTTTATCGGTATATCCGGCCGTTTTCCCGGCTGTCATCTCCTGTGAAGTGAGGATCCACATGTCTGTCAAAACTTATGTCACCAACCTTCCCAACCGTTCCGGGGCTTTTATGCGGGCTTCCCAGGCCGTAAGCCTCCGCGGCGGCAATATCGTCCGGGTCAGCTATAATAAAGCTGTCGACCTCCACACTCTTTTTCTCGACGTTGACGCCCCTCTCCAGGCCCAGGAGGAAATCCTCCGCGATCTGACACAGATGGGCTATATTGCCGACGCCATTCCGGAGCTGCGGGTGCTGGTGGTGGAGATCCAAATCCCCGACCGTCCCGGTGCGCTGATGCCAGTGCTGGAAATCCTGGCCCGGTACGGCGTCAATATCTCTTATATGAACTCCAGCTCGGGCCAGGAGCCCTTCCAGCGGTTTATCATGGGACTGCTCATCGAAAAACCTGGCCTCCTCCAGCGCCTGCTTGAGGAGATCAGCGGCCTTTACCCCCTGCGCATCCAGGACTACGACGGCTCCGGCACCAGCCTGGACAACACCGTCTTTTATATCCGCCTGGCCTCCGAAATGCGGGATCTCCTTTCCCTGTCCGGAGAAAAGACCATGGAGTTCCTGTCCGAAGCCAACCGCATCCTCCAGATGCACCAGCAGAAGGGGGAAAGCCCCGATACCGTCTTTGCCTATATCCGCCGGTTCGCCGCTTTTGTCAGCCGTTACCGCGGCCCCGGCTTTACCGCCGATGTGGACGTTCTACCCCTGGGGGAATGCACCCTTTACGCCATCCAGCCCCCCTGCGGCAGCAACACCTACGTCCTGCACCGGGGGATGAAGCTGTCCTGGTGGACACCGGATACGCCATTTACGCCTCCGAGATGGAACACATCTTCCGCACACTCTTCCCGGACTGGCAGCGGCTGCGGAAGGAAATCGTCATCACCCATGCCGATGTGGACCACTGCGGGCTCCTTGCTTTGATGCCCGGGGTGCCGGTCCGTCTCACCGCCAAAAGCGCCGAAAGCCTGGAACACCAGCGGCTGGGCATTCCTGACTTCCGGGAGGCCAGCAGCTTCTGCCTGGGGTACAGCCGCCTGAGCCGCCTTATCTCGGGCTATCAGCCCCCGGACCCCGCCTGGATGCGCCCACTGGACTGCGGCGTCCCTGCGGATCACCAGGACTTGCTGGAGGTGGCGCGGCTCACTCTCTGCGGCCTGGAGTTCCAGGTCTTTGAGGGCAGCGGCGGCCATATGCATGGGGAGACCGTCTACTTCTGCCGGGAGGCCGGCCTCATCTTTACCGGGGACAATCTGGTGAACATCAGCGGCTTCTCCGCAGAACGGGCGGAATTTAACGCCCTGGCCCCCTACCTCATGGGAAGCGTCAACATCGACTCCGGTAAGGCCACCCGGATGCGGGAGCAGGTCACAGGGCTCATCGCCGCGGCGGACTGCGAGCGGACCGCCGGCAAAGAGCACGGGCCCTGCGTGGTCTGCGGCGGCCACGGCCCTCTCTCCGTCTTCCGGGAGGGGAAGCTCCGCACATTGGACGGCTGCGAAAGGAGGGTTCTGCGTGGCTGCTAAGCTCAGTTGGAAGGGGGGCGCGCTTCTGGGGCCTCTCCCCCCCACCATGGTCACCTGCGGCACCATGGTGCGCCCCAACGTCCTCACCGTGGCCTGGACCGGGATCACCAACACCATCCCCTCCAGGGCCTATATCTCCATCCGCCCCACCCGGTATTCCTATGGGCTTATCAAGGAGTCCGGGGAATTTGTCATCAACCTCACCACCGCCGACCTGGTGCGGGCCGCCGACTTCTGCGGCGTCCGCTCGGGGCGGGACTGCGACAAATTTGCCCTCTGTGGCCTCACCCCCGAGCCTTCTACCCTGGTGGCATGCCCTCAGCTGGCCCAAAGCCCCGTCACCCTGGAGTGCCGGGTGATCCAGATCATCCCCCTTGGCAGCCACGACATGTTCCTTGCGGACATCCTGGCGGTCAACGTGGACGAAAGATTTGTAGACAGCGCGGGCAAGCTTCATCTGGACAAATGCGGCCTGGCCGCCTACGCCCACGGGGAATATTTTGAGCTGGGCCGGAAGCTGGGCAGCTTTGGCTACTCGGTGCGGAAAAAGAAACGGCCCCGTTCTTCCGGAAAAAGCGCAAAACGTCATTGACAACCACCTTCCCGGGACTTATAATGGAACAGGTTTTGCAGGAAAAATTGCATTTTAGCTCCATCATAAGCATAAGGAAGGGTCATTATGAAAGATAAGTCCAAGGACTTTCTTCTTCTCAACCTCGGCACCATCCTCGTAACCATCGGCGTTTATTTCTTCAAGTTCCCCAATAATTTTTCCACCGGCGGTGTCACCGGCATCGCAGTGCTCATCTCCCATTTCATCCCGGGGGTCTCCACCAGCACCATTACCACCGTTGCCAACATCCTGCTGCTGATCGTGGGTTTCCTGTTTATCGGCAAAAATTTCAGCGCCAAGACCATTTATGCCAGCCTTTTTTTGTCTGCGGGCCTCTCTCTTTTGGAGTTCTTCTGCCCCCTCTCCGCGCCCCTTACCGATCAGCCCCTCCTGGAGCTGCTTTTTGGCGTAGGGCTTCCGGCCTTCGGCTCCGCCATTCTTTTTAACATCGACGCCACCACGGGCGGCACCGACATCGTAGCCATGCTGATGAAAAAATTCACCAGCATGAATATCGGGCGGGCCCTGCTGATCAGCGATTTTGTGGTGGCATTTTCCTCCCTGTTTATCTTTGGGATCAAGACGGGGCTCTTCTCCCTGCTGGGCCTGATCATCAAATCCCTGATGGTTGACAGCGTCATTGAAAGCATCAACCAGCACAAATATGTTCATGTTATCTGTTCCGACCCCGACCCGATCTGCGACTACATAGTGCAAACCCTCCACCGGGGCGCCACTGTCTGCGAAGCCGTGGGCGCTTACACGCACCAGCACCGTTACAT
>JAEXZK010000002.1 GCA_023451415.1 Bacillota bacterium
GCCCTTGGTGATGGGATCATCCCAGAACGGGATGCCCACAAAATGCTGGTAGGTATAGATGCCGGTGAGGAAAAGGATGGTGCCGGTGATATTGAAGGACAGATGGATAAAAGCGGCCCGCTTGGCATTGCGGGATGTGCCGATGCTGGCCAGGAGAGCGGTGATGCAGGTGCCGATGTTCTGGCCCATGATGATGGGGAAGGCCGCCGCGCAGGTGATGCTACCGGTGGTGGACAAGGCCTGGAGGATGCCCACCGAGGCCGAAGAGGACTGGATGACCGCGGTGACCAGAGCGCCGGTGAGGACGCCGATCACAGGGTTCTTCATGGTGCCAAAGAGCTGGGCGAAGAAGGGGCTTTCGCTCAACGGGCGGACGGCGGCCTCCATCTGGAACATGCCGGTAAAGAGGATGCCGAAGCCCAGGAGCATCAGCCCCACTTCCTTATGCTTGTCCCGTTTGGCGGACATATAAAGGACCACGCCTACAATTGCCATCAGCGGGGCCAGGGTGGTGGGCTTGATCAGGGTGAGAAGAAAGCTGGAAGATTCCAAATCGGTGAGCCGGAGGATATGGGCGGTGATGGTGGTGCCGATATTGGCGCCCATGATGACGCCGATGGCCTGGCGGAGTTTGAGGACCTTGGCGCTGACCAGGCCCACCACCACTACGGTGGTAGCGGAGGAAGACTGGATGGCGGCGGTGACCAGGGCGCCCAGCAGGACCCCTTTTGGGATGCTGTCGGTGAGTTTTTCCAGGATCTGCTCCAACCGGCCCTCGGAAGCCTTCTCCAGGCTGCCGCTGAGCATGGACATACCGTACAGGAACAGGGCAAGGCCGCCGAAAAGGCTGATAATGCTGAAGATACTCAAGGTGCTTCCTCCTTGTGTAAGTGTTGTTCACTCGTTCACAATTTTATTATAACAAGTATTTCCCTTGGGAACTATCAGATACAATGCTGAAAGTTTGGGTAAAAACAAGGTAAATTTGTGTTTTTGCACCAATAAAGATTTTGTCAAAAAAAGGAACCCCCTAAAAAGGAGGTTCCCACAGGCCGGAAATAAACCTGTTTTCCAAGCATCCCAAAAGTGAAGGGCCGTAAAAGCAGCTGCTTTTCAGACTGTCAACCACCCATGTGCGCACATTGCGAGGCAGGGCGGGCGCCTGAGAAGCAATGCCGTTAAAACCGGCCCCGGCGGGAGGCCGGTCCTGTAAGAACACGAAGCCCCCCATGGAGCTTATCCGCTGCTTGACAGGCTCAGGGCGCAAGGCCCAGCAGCCCCTGCAAAGAGGGAAAATCAGGAGCGGGCAGCTCCAGAAAGCGCTGGGCCTCGGCGATGTCCTGGAGATAGTGGGCGTCGGAGCTGGTCACCACCTGGCACAGGTCGTAAAGCCCGGCCCACCGTCCGCCGGCAAAAAAGGCCTCGGGGTTATGGACCTCCACCGCACCAAAGGGCAGTGGCTCGGGCAGCATGCCAAAGGCCGCCAGAATACCGCCCCCGGGCCGGTCGATGTGGGCGGGGTAGCAGAACCCTCCGAAGGAGGCGGCGAAGGCCGGGGCGTCGTCCACAGAGATGGAGGTGGCGCCGATGAGCAGGGGCCCCACCTCCCCCAGGACAGTTTCCTCCGCATCCATGACCACCTGCCGGCCGAAGATTTCCGGACGGTTGGCCACAGGCGCCAGGCGGCTTTCGGCGTATGACCCGGCCGCTTCGGCGCTGTCGGCGTCGGGGAAAAGGCAGACCACATGGATCTCCTCGGAGGTGGTCAGCTCCATACCGGGGATGACGGTGAGGGGCAGCTCCCGGGCGGCCTCCATGACGGCCCGGACATTGCGTGCCGAACCATGGTCGGTGACGGCGATAAGGTCAAGGCCCTTGAGAGCCGCCATGTTGGCGATGTTGGGCGGGGTCATCAGCTCGTCGCCGCAGGGGGAGAGGCAGGTGTGGATATGGAGGTCGTAGGCGTACCGGGGCACGGGATCAGCTCCTTCCCATCGTTATTCCCCGGGCCGGATAGCCATGGCCGCTTCGTAAACCGGGAGCCGGGTGGATACCACCGTAACGTCCTCGGCCTCGGCCCGGGCCCTGGCGTCCGCATCCAGGGGCATCCCCTCCGCCAGGACGATGCAGGCCGCGTCGGCCAGCACCGCCACAGCAATGGAGTTGAGGTTGCCCATAACAGTGACCCAGGCGCAGCCGGCCGGGGCACGGCCCATCACCAGGGAGAGAAGGTCGCAGCAGTAAACGCTGGCCAGGGGGCGGTCCCCCGGTCCGCAAAGAAGGGTAAAGCGGGAATCCTTGCAGAGATCCAGGGCGGTCATTGCTTTTTTTCCTCCTGGTCTTTCTTTTTGGGGGCAGTGCCGGAGAGGTTCAGGGACATCATGCCCTCCATCACCACCTCCAGTTTGTCCTTGAGGACATAGATGCAGGCGTCCTCGGTGGAATAACCCCGGACGATATCCTCCGCCAGGGCGTGGCAGGAGGGGGCCCCGCAGGAGCCGCAGTCCAGGCCGTAAAGGCGCTCCTCGATCTCCCCCATCTGGCTCAGCATCTCCATGGCCTTCATGGGGCTTTCATCCAGGCGCATCACCTGCTGGGCGGGAACCTCGCGGTCCCACTTGGCC
>JAEXZK010000215.1 GCA_023451415.1 Bacillota bacterium
GCCTATGAGGGGCGGGTTGACCTGTGCATCGACCACCATCCCTCCAACACCCGATACGCCGCCCGCCTGCTGCTGGACGACAAGGCGGCTGCCGCGGCGGAGATCATCTGGCTGCTGCTGGGCGAGATGGGGGCAAAAATCCCCGGAACCGGCCCGGCGGCCCGGTGCCTTTACACCGGCATCGCCACCGACACGGGATGCTTCCGCTTCTCCAACACCACGCCGCGCAGCCTGCGGATGGCGGCGGATTTTATCGAGGCCGGCCTGGATACCCAGCCGGTAAACACGGCTATGTTTGAATCCAAGAGCCGGAGCCGGGTGGCCCTGGAGGCCGCCGTGCTCAGCGGGATCCAGTATTTCTTTGACGGCCGGTGCGCCATCATCACCGTTACCAGGGAGCTCCAGGAGCGCCTGGATGTGGACGATTATCAGCTGGAGGGCCTGGCGTCCATTCCCCGGGAGATCGAGGGGGTATGGGTGGGGGCCACCGTCAAGGAAAAGGAAGACGGCTGCCGTGTCTCCCTGCGGACCACCCCGCAGGCCGATGCATCGGCCATCTGTGCCGCCTTTGGCGGCGGGGGACACCTGCGGGCGGCGGGCTGCACTATACCGGCTGCCCCGGCAGCGGCCAAAAGCCTGCTGCTGGAGGAGATCGGCCGGGCGCTGGGGGAGACCCCGGCAAAGAAGAAAAAATAGACATCCGGAGGTACTGCGTGGCAGAAGGAATCATATGCATCGACAAGCCAGAGGGGTTCACCTCCTTTGACGTGGTGGCCAAGGTGCGGGGCATCACCAAGCACCGGAAGATCGGCCACGGGGGCACCCTGGACCCTATGGCCACAGGGGTGCTGCCCCTGTTCTTTGGCCGGGCGGCCAAGGCCACCGAGCTGATGCCCGTCCAGGACAAACGCTACACCGCCACCTTCCGGCTGGGGATCGCCACCGACACCCAGGACATCACCGGCAAGGTGCTGGCGCGGCAGGAGACCCGGGTCACCCGGGAGATGGTGGAGGAAGCCCTCCGGCCCATCCGGGGGCCCATCAAGCAGCTGCCGCCCATGTTTTCCGCCGTATGGGTGGATGGCAGGCGGCTGTACGACCTGGCCCGCAAGGGCATTGAGATCGAGCGGGAGCCCCGGGACGTGGTGATCCACTCCCTGGAGCTGCTGGCCTTTGATGAAGAAAATCAGGAGTGCACCATCGACGTTAAATGCTCCAAGGGCACCTACATCCGCACCATCTGCCATGATGTGGGGGAGGCCCTGGGGGTGGGCGGCGTCCTGACGGCCCTCCGCCGGACCGAAACTTTGGGATTTTCCATCCAGGAATGCTATACTTTGGAGCAGCTTTGTGATATTATGGCCCAGGGAGAGCTGGATCAGAAGATGATGCCGGTGGACGCCGCCTTCCGGGAATATGGGAGGATGTACCTCTCCCCGGCTCAGGCGCGGATGTTCCTCAACGGCGTCCGCCTGGATTTGGACCGCACCCGCTGCCCCAAGGGGGACGGCCTGGTGCGGGTCTACGAGCCGGGGCGGTTTCTGGGCCTTGCCCGGCCCGACCGTGACGCCGGCGACCTGGTCATTGTCAAGCTCTTTGCAGAAAACAGCCGGAAAGCAGGGGAGGCGGAACCTTGATCGTTGTACGGGACATCATGAAGCGGCAGGAGATCCGTTCCGCTGTGGCCCTGGGCTTTTTTGACGGCGTGCATCTGGCCCACCGGGCGGTCATCGCCCGAGCGGTGGAAAAGGAGAGGGAGGGGCTTGTCCCCTGCGTCTTTACCTTTGACTCCACAGGGGCCATCCCCACGGGGAAGAAGGGGCTCACTCTCCTCCAGACGGAGGAGCAGAAGGACCGGGTCCTGGAGCAGATGGGCGTCAGCCGCGTGTTCTGCCCCGACTTCGACGCCTTCAAAATGCTGGAGCCCAGGACATTTGTGGAGGAGATCCTCATCGGCAACCTGGGAGCCAGAGTGCTGACCTGCGGATATAACTATCACTTCGGAAGGGGAGCCGCGGGGGGCGTGGAGGATCTGCGCAGCCTGTGCCGGCCTTTCGGCGTCACGGTGGAGGCGATCCAGCCGGTGACGCTGGAGGGAGAGGTGGTCAGCTCCACCCGCATCCGGGCGGCGGTCCGCCGGGGCGACCTGGAGCTTGCCTGCCGCCTGCTGGGCAGCCCCTTTGCTTTGGACACGGCGGTGGAATCGGCGGAGGACACCGGAGAGGGGCGGATCTCCGTTTATCAGAGATTCCCCCGGGATTTTACCCTGCCGCCGCCGGGGCGCTACCACAGCCGTGTGGAGCTGGGGAAAGAGAGCATCCCCGCCGTCAGCACGGTGGGGGAGGGTACGCCGGAAAGCTGCCGCACCTGCTTTGGCGGGAGCCATGAAAAAATCATAGGGGAGAGGGTGACAGTGGCCCTCCTGAGCCCCTTGCAAAATGGATAATCTCAAAAAGGAGCGATTCAAAATGGACCAGAACAGACCTGAGGAAATGAACGTCAAAAAGGCGCCCAGCAAAAAGAAGCTTCTGATTATTGCAGGGGTGATTCTGGCGGTGGTGCTCATCGCCGTGGGCGTGGATTATGCTGTCCGCAATCCCCGGTGCACCGACGAGGTGGCGGCGCTTAACGTGGTGATCAAGGATGTGCTGATGGCGGTGGACGAGATCGGCAACGACGACCCCTTCAGCATGGAGGTTATGGACAACGAAGTGGTGGACGGCAAGGAGTACTTTGTCATCCGCCTCACCAATGACAAAACCGGCGAAGAGGTGGAAGTGGGCCGTTATTATGTCAAGGCCAGTAATTCCAAGGTCTACGTCAAGGACAGCTCGGGGAAGCTTGTGCCCTTTGCCGGGTGACACAAAAAGTCGCCGAAAGCCCCCGGACCCCTTTACACACGGGGGCTTGTATGATATAATATTTACCTGATACGACCTTTTCTCAGCTTGAGGATGCAGTCCCGACGGGATATCTTCACCCGCCTCTTGCTTAGAAAACGGCGTAAATATATTTAGAGGTGAAAGTCACTATGATGCAGAAAGAACAGAAAACAGAAATTATCAAAGCCTATGCCACCCACGAGGGCGACACCGGTTCTCCCGAGGTG
>JAEXZK010000152.1 GCA_023451415.1 Bacillota bacterium
CCTCTGCGACGAGCCCACCGGCGCTCTGGATTACAATACCGGCAAAAGTATCCTCAAGCTCCTCCAGGACACCTGCCGCCAGCAGGGGGTCACCGTCATCGTGGTCACCCATAACCTTGCCATCACTCCCATGGCCGACCGGGTTATCTCGGTGCGCAACAGCCGGGTGGCCTCCAACACCGTCAATCCGGCCCCCGTCCCGGTGGAAACCATCGAGTGGTGACCGGGCTGGGAGCCGGCCCGCATCTCTCCCTCACGGCCCGTCGCTCCTTCCCGGTTCAAAATACCCGGGCGGCGTCCCATACCATCCATGCAATCCCCCGTCCCGGCGGGAACCATCGACTGGCAGCCGGGCCGGTATCTTTTCTGCGAAAGGCAGGTGAAGCCCATGTTCCGCTCAGCCCTGGCCAAGGACGCCATCCGGGAGATCCGGGGGACCCTCAGCCGGTTCCTTTCCATTTTTGCCATCATGGCCCTGGGGGTGGGCTTCTTTGCCGGAGTCCAGGCCACCGGCCGGGACATGCGCCTCACCGCCGACGCCTATTTTGACGGCAGTCAGCTCATGGATGGCCACATTGTCTCCACCATGGGCCTTTCTGAGGGGGACGTGGCCGCCGTCCGGGCTCTGCCCGGAGTGTCTGGAGTCCTGCCCGCCCATTTTGTGGACGCCGTAGCCCTGTCCAAGGACAACTTTCTGGTGCGGGTCCACTCTCTTCCCAGCCTGCCCGCCGGTTCCCCGGACAACCTGAACCAGCCCCGGCTGATCCAGGGGCGTTTGCCCCAGGCCCCCGGGGAATGCCTGGCGGATGCGGGCATCCGGGATCTGTACGGCTTCGGCCTGGGCCGCACCATCACCCTGGCCTCGGGCAGGAAGGATGAAGCCCTCTCCGACACCCTGGCCCGGAAGAGCTATGAGATCGTGGGCATTGTGGAGAGCCCCATGTATATCGACATGACCAAGCGGGGGAACACCACCATCGGCAACGGCTCCCTGGACGCCTTCCTCCTTGTCCCGGAGGAGAACTTTACCGCCGGCTACTACACCGATCTGTATGTGGCCTACGGGCCCGCCCGGCAGGCCCCGGCCTACACACCGGCTTACAGCGAGGCTTCCGCCGCCCTGGCCAAGGCCCTGGAGGGCCTGGAGCAGGCCCGGGCCCCCGCCCGGCTGGAGGAAGTGCGGGCCGAAGCCCAGGAGGAGATCGACAAGGCCCAGGTGGAGCTGGACGACGGCGTCCGGGAGATGGACGAAAAGCTGGCCGATGCCGCCCGGAAGATCGCCGACGCGGAGCAGAAGCTCCTGGAGGGCGAGGCGGATTACCGCCAGGGCCTCCGGGACTACGAGGAGGAGATCGGCAAGGCTCAGGCAGAGCTGGACGACGCCCGGGCCCAGCTGGATGAGGGGTATGAGCAGCTCCGGGAGGCCAGGGAGGAGCTGAAGGCCGGGGAGGAGGAACTAAGGGAGGGCAAAGCCGCCCTGAAGAAGGCGGAGGCAGGGTACGATCTCCTGGAGGAAAACCTTGCCGTCATGGACAATATCCTGGGCCAGATCCCCGACTCTGTCCCCGGCTTTGACGGCGGGGTGCCGGTGGAGTATATCCCCGGGCTGGAGGATCTGGTGGCCGCCCTCAATGAAAATTTCACCGGCGCGGGCGGAGAGAGCCTCGGCTTCGGCAGCCTGCTGGTGGCAACGGTGGAGCTCCCCAACCCAGTGCCCGGCGGGGAGCCCGTGGCCGTGGACTGCGTCACCCCCGCCGGCAAGGGGGCTGTGCTGGCGGGTCTGGAGGGTTACCGGCAGGGCGTGGCCGCTCAGCTGGAGGACGCCCGGGCCGAGATCGCTGACGCAGAGGACTATCTGGCCTGGGGCCGCAGGGAGCTTGCGGAAAACCGGCGTCTCCTGGCCAAGGCCAAGGCGGAGTATGAGGAGGGTCTGCGGGAGTTTGAGGAGGAGAAGGCCAAAGCCCAGGAAAAGCTGGACGACGCCCGGCGGCAGATCGCCGAGGGCAGGGCTGAGGTCGAGGACGGCAAGGCGGAGTATGAGGATAAAAAGGCGGAAGCCGAGGCCGAAGTGGCCGACGCCCGGCAGAAGCTGGATGACGCCCGCCGGGACCTCAGCGAGCTGGAGCTGCCCCAGTGGTATGTCCAGGAGCGGGCCGACTGGCTGCCCGCTTACGGCAACTTTGGCGACGACGCCGACCGCATCGACAACGTGGCCGCTGTTTTTCCCGTCTTTTTCCTGGGGGTGGCCGCCCTGGTCTGCCTGACCACCATGACCCGGATGGTGGAGGAGCAACGGGGCCAGATCGGCACCGCCAAGGCCCTGGGCTACTCCGGAGGAGCCATAGCGGCCAAATACCTCTTTTATGCCGTGGCCGCCAGCCTGTTGGGGAGCCTGCTCGGCCTGGTGGTGGGCTTCCGTCTCTTCCCCACCGTCATCTACAATGCCTACTGCATCCTCTACGATATGCCCCCGGTCATCGCGCCCTTCCACCTGTCCACCGGGCTCTGGGCCTGCCTGGCCGCCGTGGCCTGCTCCGCCCTGGTCACCCTGTCCGCCTGCTGGGGGGAGCTCCGGGGCACCCCGGCCCAGCTGATGCGTCCCAAAGCCCCCAAGGCGGGCCGCAGGGTGCTGCTGGAACGCCTCCCCTTCCTGTGGAACCGCCTCACCTTCATCCAGAAGGTGACGGTGCGCAACCTCTTCCGCTACAAGAAGCGGGTGCTGATGACCGTTGTGGGCATCGCGGGCTGCACCGCCCTGATGCTCACCGGCTTCGGCCTCAACGACGCCATCGCGGACATTGTCCGCAACCAGTATGTGGATATCTTCCACTACGACCTGATAATCCTCTACAGCGGCGACGGCGACCCGGATAACCTGGACGCCATACGGGAGGCCGTGGCCGGGGAGGAGTCCATCTCCGCCGCCCTGGAGCAGTCGGTGGAGACCATGACCGCCGTGGGGGCAAACGGCAAGCAGCTGGACGTCAACGTCACCACCCTCAGCGACCCCGGCGCGGTGGGGGCCTTTGTCACCCTCCGGGACCGCCTGAGCCATGAGCCGGTGACGGTCCAGCCCTCGGGGGCGGTGGTCACCGAAAAGCTGGCCGCCCTGCTGGAGCTGGGCCCCGGGGACAGCTTTACCGTCCGGGACCCGGATGGCCGGGAGCGCCGGATCACCGTCTCCGGCATCACCGAAAACTACGCCTCCCACTTCCTCTACATGGCCCCGGGGTACTACCGGGAGGTCTTTGGCAGGGATCCGGCCTGGAACGGGTACCTGGCCAACCTCAGCGACCCCTCGGTGGAAAACGCCGTGGCCGAGGAGCTGCTGGCGCTGGAGGATATGCTGGCCGTCAGCCCCAC
>JAEXZK010000161.1 GCA_023451415.1 Bacillota bacterium
GGGGAAGAGGAAGCGCCCCTCCGCCGGAGCGCCCCCGCTTCTTCCCGCGAGAGCCGCACGGGCGGCGAGGCCCCGGAGGCCCCTTCCCGCTGGCAGCCGGTGGCAGCCCAGACAGTCACACCCGTGCGGGAGGAGAAACGGGAACGGCCGGAGGCGCCCCTTTTCGATTTTTCGGAGAGCGGGGAGGACCTGGACTGGTCGGGTATCTTTGAAGAGGAAAAGAAGCCCGAGCCCCCCAAGCCTCCCACGGTCCCCAAGCCCGCCGCCCCTGAGGAACCTCCCCGCCGGCGGATGGACACCGCCGCGGCTGCGCGGATGGTCACCGGGACCTTTGGGGAGGAGGACGGCTTTGACGACGGCTTTGAGAAGCGGTTGCTCAAACAAACCGGAAAAGCCGCCGGAACGCCTCTGAACCAGATGGCGCCCCCCGCCGGAGCGCCCGCCCCCCACCGGGAGCGGGGCAGGGAGCGCGGGAAAGAGGCGCGCCCCCGCCGGGAAGAAAAAAGCCTGGCCGCCCGAGAACGCCCCGGAGCGGCAGAGGGCCCCGTCAAGGTGGGGCAGCAGCTGGACAAGATGCGCCGGGGGCTCATCCTGCGCCTGCTGGTCAACCTGCTGGCTGTGGCTGCGGTGGTCTACCTGGCCCTGGCCCCAGAATATGCCTTCCCGCTGCCGGAGATGCTGGATCCGGCGGAAAACCTTTCCGCCTATCTTTGGGCCGCCGTGGGGGCGGTGATCGTCTCGGCCCTGGTCAGCGGCAACACGGTGGGCGGTGGGATGATCTCTCTCTTCTGCCTGCGCCCCAATAATGACAGCTACACATCCCTGGGCGTCTTTGCCTGCCTGGTGCAGGGGGCCTATGTGGCTATGCGTCCCGAGATCTATGAGACCTATTCCGCCAATATTTACCTGCCCATGGCTGCGCTGATGCTTCTCTTCAATACCTTGGGCAAGTTCATCCTCCTGGGCCGGGTGGGGCGGACCTACGAGTTTGCCGCCGGCAAGGGTCCCAAGGATGTGGCCTGCCTGGTGGAGGACCGCCAGCTGGCCCGCCGCCTGGGCGGGCAGGCCATCGAGGAGGACGAGGCCGTGGTGGCCTACTTTACCCGGGCCGCAGGAGTGGGGGAATATCTGGATCAGGCTTTCAGCGAGAGCAAGGCGGAGGATATTTCCAAGATCGTGGCCCCCATGACGGCTGTGGCCGCCCTGGTGATGGCGGTGGTGTCCTATCTTTTCAACAAGGACGTCTTCATCGCCGCCTGCGTCTTTACCGCCGCCCTCTGCATCACCTCCCCCCTGGCGGGGGTCATTGCCGCCAACCTGCCCCTTTCCCTGGTCAGCGGTAAGCTGGCCAAGCGCAAGACGGCTCTCTGCGGCTATGAGGCGGCCGAGGCCTTTGGCCGCACCAACGGCGTGGTTCTCCGCTGTTCCGACCTGTTCCCCCCCGCATCGGTGACCCTCCACGGTATCAAGGTCCTCAACAAAAGCCCCATAGACCAGGCCATCCTGGATGCCGCCAGCGTTCTGGACGGCTGTGACTCCACCCTTACTTCCATTTTCCGGGAGCTGGTATCGGGGGACAACATCCTCCGGCCGGTGGAAAGCCTCAGCTACGAGGACGGCAAGGGTATTTCCGCCTGGGTGGACGGCCGCCGTGTGCTTATCGGCAACCGGGAACTGATGAAATTCTACGGGGTGGATATCCCCAGCCTGGAGTTTGAATCCCGCCATACCCAGGGGGGCAGGGAAGCCCTCTACCTCTCCAACTCGGGGGAAGCGGCCGCCATGTACATCATCAGCTACAAGGCGGACAAGCAGATGCGCCGGGTGATGCAGCTGCTGTATGACCGGGACATCGCCGTCTGTGTCTACACCACCGACCCCTGCATCACTCCCCAAAAGATCGCCAAGGTTTTTGATTTCCCCGAGGACCTGGTGGAAATCATCCCCGCCGCCCTCCATCCCCAGGTGGAGCGGCTTCTGGCCCCCCAGGGCCGCCAGCGGGCGGGGCTTATCCACGACGGGACCCCCGGCAGCTACATCCGTGCCATCGCGGCTGCCCAGTCCTGCTCCGGCACCCTGTCGGTGGAGACGGCACTGCTGCTGCTGTCGGTGGTCATCGGTTTTGCCGTGGTCACCTTCTTCGCCTTTACGCGCACCATGCCCACCCTCACCTGGATGGCGGTGGCTGTTTACCAGCTGTTCTGGATGCTCCTGCAGCTGGTGGTGCCCCTCCTGCGCCGCGGCTGAGCCGCCTCCGACAAAAAGCGATATGCGCCGTCTGTTTCCGTCATTGGGAGACAGGCGGTGTTTCGTTAAAACGCACAATTTTCGACCGAATATTTTTCTGCCCCATTGGTGTTTGTACACAACTTGTTTCTTGTCATTGGGTTGTAAAAACAGTATAATAAATCCAAGGCTTGAATAAAAAAGTTGGTCATTACGCCGACGCGTTTGACATATACTTGCCTGGGTACCAGGTAAAAGGAAAGGGGCGAGCCATCTTGAAACAATACATGGCCGACAAGATCAGAAACGTTGCAATTGCGGGTCACAGTGGCGCCGGCAAAACCTCCCTAGCCGAAGCGATGCTCTTCCGGGCAGGCGCGACGGACAGACTGGGTAAGACAGCGGACGGCAACACCGTGTGCGACTTTGACCCCGAAGAGATCAAACGCAAAGTAACCGTGGCCTCCACCGTGGCCCCCATGGAATGGAAAGACACCAAGATCAACCTCATCGATACCCCGGGACTGTTTGACTTTGCCGCCGGCATGCGGGAAGGCATCCGCGCGGCGGCCACCGTGCTCATTGTGGTATCCGGCAAGTCCGGCGTCAACGTCGGCACCGAGAAGGCATACAGCATGGCCACCGAAATGGGCAAGTGCAAGGTGTTCTTCATCAACAAGATGGATCAGGAGAACGCCGATTTCTATAAGGTCATCGCACAGATGAAGGAAGTTTTTGGAGCCAGCATCTGCCCGATGGTCGTTCCTTATGTTGAAAACCACAAGGTTGTCTGCTACATCAACCTTGTCACTGATACAGTGTTCGCATACGCCGCCGACGGCTCCCGCAAGGAGATGGACTCCGTCCCCGCAGGCGCCGCCGAAGTGGTGGAGGAAATGAAGAACGGCCTCTACGAGGCCATCGCCGAAACCAGCGACGAGCTGATGGATAAATTCTTTGCCGGCGAGCCCTTTACCCATGAGGAGATTGAGCAGGGCCTGCTCAAGGGCGTCAAGGACAGCACCATAGCCCCCGTGTTCTGCGGCTCTGCCCTGACCACCGAGGCCATTCATCCCCTGCTCAACGCCATGGTCACCATCCTGCCCTCCGCCGCGGACAACGCCGGAGAGACCGCCACAGACAAGGACGGCAAGGAAGTTTACATCAAGTGTGCTGCCGAAGATCCCCTGGCCGCCTATGTCTTTAAGACCGTGGCTGACCCCTTCGTCGGTAAGCTGTCCTTTGTGAAGGTGGTGTCGGGCAAGCTGACCGCCGGGGCCGCGCCCATCAACGCCCGCACCGGCAACCCCGAGCGGATGGGCAAGCTCCTCAATGTCAAGGGCAAAAAGCAGGACGACACCGACTGCATCGTGGCCGGGGACATCGGGGCCATCACCAAGCTGGCCGAGTCCGTCACCGGCGACACCCTCTGCGACCCCAAACGGGTGGTGTCCTTTAAACCCACCAAGTTCCCCAAGCCCTGCCTGAGCATGGCCATTGCGGTCAAGAACAAGGGCGACGAGGGCAAGATTGCCCAGGCCCTGGCCCGCCTCCGGGAGGAGGACCCCGCCATGGGCTTTGAGAACAACACCGAGACACGGCAGCAGATCCTCTCCGGGCTGGGCGAGCAGCATCTGGACGTCATCGTCTCCAAGCTCAAGACAAAGTTTGGCATCGATGTGGGCCTGGAAAAGCCCCGTGTGGCCTACCGGGAAACCATCCGCAAGAAGGTCAAGGTCCAGGGCCGGCACAAGAAGCAGTCGGGCGGCCACGGCCAGTTCGGCGATGTGTGGATCGAGTTTGAGCCCTGCGACAGCGACGGCCTGGTCTTTGAGGAGAAGGTGTTCGGCGGCTCGGTACCCAAGAACTTCTTCCCCGCGGTGGAAAAGGGCCTCCAGGACAGCGTCAAACGGGGCGTCGTGGCCGGTTACCCCATGGTGGGCATCAAGGCCACCCTGGTGGATGGCTCCTACCACCCTGTGGATTCCTCCGAAATGGCCTTTAAGACCGCAGCCTCACTGGCCTACAAGGCGGGTCTGCCCCAGGCCGGCCCGGTCATTTTGGAACCCATCGGCAACCTGAAGGTCTATGTTCCCGACGCCAACACCGGCGACATCATCGGCGAGCTGAACAAGCGCCGCGGCCGCGTCATGGGCATGAACCCCACCCATGACAAGCGCCAGGAGATTGAAGCCGAGGTGCCCATGAGCGAGATGGCCGATTTTGCCACCGTCCTGCGCTCCATCAGCCAGGGTCGGGGCAGCTTCACCCTCACCTTTGAGCGGTACGAGCAGCTTCCCAAGGAGAAAGAGGCTTCCGTCATCGAAGAGGCCAAGGCCCTCTGGAGCGAGGAAAAAGAATAAGATCCCTGTTGTGTACCAAGAACCCGGTGCTTTAGGGCGGGGCGTAAAACAGTTAATGGAGCGTATCGCAAAGATACGCTCCATTTTGTATAGGCAGGGTTTGGGGAAGGCATTCCCCAACAAGATACCCATGGGGCATATGACCGAAGAGCGAATTTAGACCCGTGGTAGAATTTTGCCCGCTCATTTTTGTTTTTTCATATTTGCGATAACATATATTGCAACTGCCAATTCCGTAATGGGCATGACCCACCAGATGGCCTCACTACCCAAAACTGCGGGAAGTAGGAACACCAGCCCGCCGCAAATCACAATACCACGGGCAAGAGACACGGCCATAGCCGTACTCGGTTTGCCGATAGACGGGAAATAGTATGTAGCTAAGATGTTCAACGGCAGCATCAGATAGGCGATTCCGTAGATTCGCATAATATCGGGAGCAATTTGGAGAACTTCTTCTGTGGGGGACATAAATATCTGCACATAGATATTGGGGAACAATGCCATTGTCATAGTCCAAAATATGCCGAAAACAGCCACTGTCCAAAGGGCATATTTTCTTGCTTCCCGGATGCGCCCATGCAGACCTGCCCCATAGTTTGCGGAAATGATCGGCTGAATGGCTTGCCCCACGCCGTAGGATGAACACTGTACAACGCTGGAAACCTGAACAATCACACCAAAGACTGCCAAAGCATTCGCGCCAAAATGGTGCATGATCTGCCGGTTGAACAGCAGCGCCACAATTCCCATTGCCATATCGGATACGAAGGACGAAAACCCATTGGCAGTAACCAGCCGTGTTTTATGGATGGGGCCGAAGATGCGGTTCAATTTCAGTGTGTTCTTTTTTGCGAAGAAATGAGATACCAGAATTACATTGGTCATTGTGCAGCCAATCGCAGTTGCCAAGCCCGCACCATAGATGCCAAGGCCCAGACCAAAATCAAACACAAAGAAGATGTCACCAAAGACATTGAAAATGCCGCCAACGAGAACGGCAAAGGTAGCCTTGTCCGGAGCGTTGTCATTGCGCAGGAAAGCGGCAAGGAATTGACTGAACGGAAACATGGGAATGGCATATTTAACCGGCTTCAAATATTCCTTAGCCAGTACCAGCAGTTCGTCATCTGCGCCAAACAGTCTCAGGAACGGTTCGTCAAACAGCGCAATACCTACCCAGCAAATAACTGCAATGACACTTGTCAGAGTCAAGGACAAAGTAAAGTAAGCATTGGCTTTCTCTGCTTTTCCCTGCGCCCGGAAATAAGAATAGTTAACGCTGCCGCCAATACCAAGCAGCAATCCCAGGCTGTACAGGATCGTCCAGATGGGCATAACGATGGACAACGCTGCCGAGCCTTGGGGACCTTGATACTGTCCGACTACCGCCGCGTCCACCATACCGTAGACCCAACTGATCATGGCACCGCCAAAAGTTGCACCAAGATATTTAAAATAACGGCGTTTAATACTGCCTTGCGTCAAATCCTTTTCCATAAGAACCTCCATATAATTTAAAAAGCCGGATAAGAAAGCAGGTATCTCAACCTGCCATCTTATCCGGCCTATAATTTCCTCAGAATTACTTGCCTCCGATGAGCATTGGCATTATAACATAGCATAAGGCAATAGTCAACGAGAGATTTTTAACTGTTTAAGGGACACCGCTCCTTTGTGAGGGTTCTTTTTTGCAAATGCGGCTTGACATAGGGATAAAAAAAGAATAATATTTAGTAAATTAGTAATTTACTAAATAAGTAAAATAAAGAAGGGAAGTATCAATCGGTATGGATAAAAAAATTCCCACAACCCTTAAGCACAAACCGGTGTTTGTCTGTGAGGATTATGAGAAGATAGACGGCCGCCAGTATGCGGGCAACTCCGACGCCAAAGGGCTTTCCCTGGGGCTGGCCCAATGGAGCGACCGCGGGAAGCTGGATATTTCCGCCAAGGTGTGGCGGTACAC
>JAEXZK010000238.1 GCA_023451415.1 Bacillota bacterium
GTATAATAGTACTCGTGACCGTTGCCGTCTGGTGCGCTCTCAGCGCCAAAGCGGCGGCAGAAAGCGTCCCCGTGACCCGCTCGCCTGCCGTGGAGGATCCGGAGAGCCCTGCCCAATCTTGACGCCCGCCCCATCCCCGGCGGGAGAAACATGGAAGGAAGTTGCAACATCATGAACGCCGAAACTGTCGTCAACCCCGGTAAAAATGAATGTATCCAGGTGGACGGGGTCAACTACCGCCGTCTCTGCATCAAGACCCACGTCATCACCGATGCGGATAAGATGGCCGATGTGGCTCTCCGGTACGCCGGCCCGCATATGACCGAGGGTGACATCCTCTTTATCACCGAAAAGGCGGTAGCCTGCACCCAAAAGCGCGCCATCCCCATGAAGGATATCCACCCTCGGCCCCTTGCCAGGCTCCTCTGCAAGTTTGTCCTCAAGACCCCCTATGGCATCGGCCTTGGTATCCCCGAGACGATGGAAATGGCCCTGCGGGAGTGCGGCACCCTCCGCATCCTCTTCGCGGCCTTCTGCTCCGCCATCGGCAAGCTTTTTGGCAAGAGGGGCATCTTCTACAATATCGCCGGCGACAAAGCCAGGGCCATCGACGGCCCCTGTGACTTCACCCTTCCCCCTTACAACGAATATGTCGTCCTCGGCCCCGCCGATCCGGATAAGGTTGCGCAGGAGGTGTCGGAAGCCCTGGGGCATCCCGTCCTCATCACCGATATCAACGACCTGGGCGGCAATATCCTGGGCCGCTGGCCTCAGAGCCTGGACCCTGAGCTCTATGTGCGCATCCTCAAGGATAACCCTCTTGGCCAGCAGAGCGAACAGACCCCCATGGGGATCATCCGCAGGGAATGACCCCCACCGCCCGGCATCGCGGTGATCCGGCAAAATCACATAAGTAAAAAGGTAAAAGCGCGGGAATCCGGATGGATTCCCGCGCTTTTCACATGCTGGCAGCCGTTGTTTGCAGAAAAAAACGGTATTTTGATTCCCCGAACAGCGCTGAGGCCTCCCCGGCAAAAAGAGCCTTGCAAGGGGTATCGCTACGGGATACCGTCCCTGCAAGGCCCTTTTACTTTCTTCTTCAGTCCTGGGAAAGGGTATAGGTTCCGGAAGGGCTGTAATAGAACACTTTCTCCACTCCGGCCTCCTGGAGGGCCCGGGTCTGATCGGAGATCTCCGCCGCGCCGTAAGCCTTGTTGCTCCCCTCGGGGAGGGTGGTAGAGGTGTACGCCTGCACCATGGCCGCCAACTCCGCCTCGCCCGCCGCCTCCAGGGCCTCCTGGGAGGCCTCCAGGCCGGCTTTCACCGTGCCGTAGGGGTCCAGGGCGGGGTTGGACAGGGCAAGGGCTTCTGTGGCGATGCCGGTCCCAAACTGCTCCGGCTGGACATTTATCACCGCCCGGCCCGCCGCCTGGATGATCTTCTCCGGGGTGTCGCCGTAGGGTATCTCATAGACTTTGGCAGTGGCAGCCAGGCTTACTGCGGGCCATACCTGGCAGCCCTTGCTCTCCCCCGCCTGCCGCGCCCTGGCGGCAAAGTCGGCCAGCACCTGGGGTTTGTCCAGGGTTCCGGCGTTGCCGTAGGTGGCCAGCTCCAGGGAGTACCCCTCCGGGAACTGCGTTCCTTCCAGGATGACGGCATGGAGCCCCATATCCGCCGCCTCGCCGATAAGCTCCAGAATATAATCCTGGGCCTGCACGCTGTTGGGGTTGAGCCAGGGCTTGCCTCCGGCGGCTTTGGAGTTGTCGATCCAGTTGATATTGCTGCCCATATACTTGACCGCCGCCTCATACATGGTGGCGGTGGAGATGCTGTCCCGGAAGGCCCAAAGCCGCCCCACCGGAATCAGCCCCGCCTGGCGGATGGCTGCGGCCGCGGCTTCCAGGTCATAAGGGCTTTCCCCCTGGGCCAGGTTTGCAGCCACGATTTCCAGCCCGCTTTGGTAAAGCACCTTCCCCTCCGGGCTTTTGAGCTCGATCACCGCACCCTCCACCCCCTGGGCCTTCAGGCCGCTGAGGTAGGTTTCCAGATTGGCGGTATCGCTGAGAAGATAAGTTGGGACGTAGGCCGTGCTGTCCGGCAGGCCCCGGGGCTCGGCCTCTTCACCGCTGGGCTGAGAGGATGAGGAGGAAGCCGGCGGGACCTGGGCGGGATCCTCCGACTGGGAGGATGGGTCCGGCTGTCCCAGACTGGGCATCTGGAAGTTGGTTACAAAGTCATAAACCGGCTCGTAGAGGAGCCAGCCTGCCGCGCCTGCCACGGCCACGGCCACCAGGGTCAGCAGCGCCTTCTTCAGGTTTTGTTTCTTTTTCCGTTCCCGGTCAAAGCCGTAACGCCTGACTTTAAAGTCCTTTGCCATGACTGGTCAGCGCCTCCTTTCCAAACGTCACCGCCTGGGGCGGTATTAAATAGCCACCTGGTGGCCAAGGGCTCCAAAAAGGGCCAGGGATAAAATGCCAAAATACAGCAGCGCTATGGGCGCTCCCTGCATGGCCTCCGGCGCCTTCCGAAGCTCCATGTAGCTCTTCATGGAGGCGGAGAGGAGCACTGCCAGCAGGTAGCCCAGGCCCGCGCCCAGGCCATAGACCAGGCACTCTCCCAGCGAGTAGGCGCCGGCACCGGTGATGAGCATCACCGACAGGGGGATAAACCCAAAGGCCAGCGCGGGGTGCAGAAAAATACGGCGGGTCTTGAGGGCGGGCACCTTGCACCACACCAGTAGGAACAGGAATATCAGTGCCGCATAAATCATCAGATAGATGGGCGGCCGCAGATGGACGGCCACGGGATAGATCTCTTCAATGAGGTATTTGCCCAGCCAGCTGGAAAAAGCAGCCGCCGTGGAAAGAGCCGTCACCGTCAGGGCCGTCGCAGGCAGCCTGCGGCGGGAAAAAGCCTGATATTCCAGCTCGCCCCAGCCCACAGCCCGGGCAAAAATCAAGTTTTCGGTAAGGGCTGCGGTGAGCGCCACACCCAGGAGCCTCAAAAACAGTTGCATCTAAATCGCCGCCCTCCTAATCCTCAAACATATGCCTGTGGATATACGCCATCCGGCGGATATACTCGGAAAAAGCCAGGAGCAGTCCCGCCAGGATAAAGCCGAAAAAGGGCATCTTGGCGCCCTCCAGGATATAACTCATCCCCAGTGGCATCCCCCAGATCTGTCCGTAAGCCAGGATTTCCCGCACAGCGGAAATAAACACCGCACAAAGGGCAAAAACCCCGGCATACTGGAGAGCCCAGAGGCCCGCGCTCCCCGGGGAGCGCACCTCCCTGCCCCGGAACACCGCCGCCACTACGCCAAAAGCCGCCGTCAAATAGAGGTAGATGCCCAGGGAATCGGTGATTTCCGGGGCGATGATACGGATGACATAGGTGGACAGGGTTGCAATGATCAGGGAGACCAAGGTGCAGAGCAGCGCCGTGGGCCATGGGGGGACATTCAGCCTGCACCGGAGCGCAAAGCAAAGAAACGCCGCAGGGATGAGCACCATAAAGACCACCAGGGACATGGCCACTCCGTTTTTCAGGGTGGTGCAGACAACCGCCAAAAAAGGGATGGCCGCTGCAAAGCCCGCCATGGCCTCCCGGCCATCCGCATCAAGGGCCGTCCCGGTGTCACTGGATTGCGTCGATTTCCTCCCGCTGTGCAGCGAGATCGCCTTCTTGTTGCCGTCTTCCATACTTTGCCCTCCTTTTTGCCTTAATATACCGCTCCGCGCAGCCATCCAGCACGGGCACCAGAGCGTTGCTCAGCAGCAGCGCAAAGGGGATCGTCATTTCATAGCCGCCGTACCACTGGAAAAGCATCACCAGCAGGGCGCTGATCAGGGCGTAAAGCGCCTTGGCCCCGCCCCGCCGGGGGGTGGTCACCGGATCGGTAAAGAGGAACGCGGCTGCAAAAAGCAGGGGCGTCCCCACCAGCTCATAAAAAACCGAATACAGCGGCTCAGCTGCCACCCGGGGAAACAGCGCCGCCCAAACAGCCGCCGTGCCCAGAAAAATCAGCGGCTGCTGGAAGCGCACCGTACCCCGGAAGCACAGGTATAATAGACATGCTGCCACCACTAGAATATTAGTGGTGCCCATGGGGCCGGGGACCAGCCCCAGCACCATGGAAGTGACGTCGTAAGGCGGCACGCCTCCCATGTTCAGGGTGGCTGCCGGGCCGCTGAGCAGCCGCTCGGCAGCCTGTCCCGTCATGGCCAGGGGCGCAAAGGGGCTTGGATAAGCAAAAAGCTTGCCGCTCCAGCAGACAATGGCAAAGCAAAGGCCGCCCGCCGCCGGGTTAAAGACATTGCTCCCCAGGCCGCCAAAAGCCTGTTTGACCACGCAGATGGCAAAAAGCCCGGCTGTGACCACCACCTTGTACTCCACCGATGCGGGGAGCATCAAGGGGATGATGAGCCCGGTGACCACCGGGGAAAAATCGAAGCAGTTGACCGGCCGGCCGCGCCAGAGGGTGCACAGGCTGTCGGCGCCCCAGCAGACGGCCACCGACAGCCCTCCCAGGGCCACGGCCCGCATGCCGTAATAGAACCAGGCGATGACATAAACCGCCAGGAGAGTAATGACCGCGTCGCCCATGACGGTCTTGTTGCTGATGCTGTTGCGGATATGGGGCGCAATGCGCGCTGTCAGCTTCATGCGGTCTCACCCTTCTTCCTTTTGAGGCTGGAGACTGCCGCCGCCAGGTTGAGCTTGGCGGGGCACTGGTAGCTGCAGCACATGCACTCGATGCAGTTATCATAGTCCATGTGCTGGAGCAGGTCGCCCCGTCCCATCTCCATGGCGCGGTAAATGAGCATGGGGTTGAGGTCCGCGGGGCAGGCCTCGGCACAGCGGCCGCAGCCGATGCAGAGATATTTCTTGTCCCGCTCGTCCTCCTTAAAGGCCAGGACGGCCCGGGTTGTGGGGGTGATGCGGGTGTTGTCGGTATCTTCCACCGATTCTCCCGTCATGGAGCCGCCCACCACCACACGGGTGGGGTTGTCGCTGAGCCCGCAGCGGTCCAGGACGTCGGTGGCCGTCATCCCCACGCTCACCTCCAGATTGCAGGGGTTGGCCACACAGTTGCCGCTGACGGTGACAAAGACAGTGGTCTGCATAATGCCCTCGTACACCGCACGGTAGAGATGGATAAAGGCGCAGGCGCCGATGAGCATGGAACGCCGGCCTTCGTTTTCATAAACAGCCCCCCCGGGGCGGATCTCCGCCGGATACACGCCGCCGATCTTTCTCACCCGGAAGCCCTCCAGCAGATGGGGGATGCGCAGCTCCAGGTCGGTGACGTTGCGGTAGACAAGGATGCGGACCTCACTGATCCCTGTTGCCTTCTGGGCCAGCTTCATCCCCCCGGCGCAGGCCTGCTTCATATGGAGCATGGGGCCCAGTTGGCTGGAGATGTAGGGCTCGTCGTCCACCGCGTCCACCTGGATGTCCATTTGGGCTTTGCGGCAGAGGAGCAGCTTCTTATACAGGGGCAGGCCATCCCGCTCGTCAATGATCCGGGCCATCCGGGCCACCTGTATAATTTCATCGGGGCTCACCTCTTCCAACCCCGCAGCGGGCTCCCACTCCTGCATAGTTTTCCGCTTGGCGGTGCTGGACAGCAGCCGTATCTCCCGGGAGAGGGCGGGCTCCTTGTTCTGCTCCATCATGACGCCCTTGTTGATCTGGATACCGCCCTTGGAGCCCTGTCTCTTTTTAACTTCCATAAGCCGTTGGTTCTCCTTCCCGCTCTTTGGGACTTTCCTAAAACCTCGGCCTTCCGTTTCAGAAAGGCCTTTGCAGAAAGTAGCTGAGGAATTTGGTTATATCGGTCACCGGCGAAGACAGCTTCTATTTCGGCGTGGCTTTCGCTTTCCAAAACTCGGAGCTTCTTATTCAGGCGGCCTCCCGCCTTTTTAAGCAGTTCTGCCACCGCATTTACAAAAGCTCCCTCTATAAAGCTGAGGGCCGGTATATCCTTGTGGTCTATCCCCTGGACATTGCCGAGGGCACCACCGCCTTCTTCCTGGGGGAATACGGGGAATACCTGGGCGCCGGGGAGATCGTGGTTGCCAAAATCGCCGAGCACGGCAGCCTCATCATCGAGGACACCGCCATTGACACCCTGGCCGTCTACCTCTCCTGACTCCGCCCGGGGCCGTCAGACCCCGGCACAGGCCGCCCGCATGGCGTCTATTTCCGCCTTGTAGTCGGGCTTGCCGAAGATGGACGAGCCGGCCACCAGGCAGGTGGCTCCCTGGGCGGCGCAAAGGGGCGCCGTCTCCCGGCCGATGCCGCCGTCCACCTGGAGGATCAGGTCCTCCCGGCCGACGCGGCGGGCTTCCCCGGCAATGGCCGCCAGCTTGGGGCACATGTCCTGGCGGAACTTCTGCCCGCCGAAGCCGGGCACCACTGTCATCACCAGCAACAGGTCAAGTTCCCCCAGATAGGGGAACACCGCCTCCGCCGGGGTGTCGGGGCTGAGGGAAAGGCCCGCCTTCAGGCCCAGGGCCTTCACGCGGCGGATGGTCTCGGCGGGGTCGCCCTCCGCCTCCACATGGAAGGTGATGAGGTCGGCCCCAGCCTTGGCCAGGTCCTCCAGATACCGCTGGGGCTCCGAGATCATGATATGCACGTCCAGGAACATCTTTGTCACCCTGCGGATGGCGGCAATGACCGGCATGCCAAAAGAAATATTGGGTACAAAATGCCCATCCATAACGTCCAGATGAAGCATATCCGCTCCAGCGGCCTCCACGGCCAGAATCTCCCGTTCCAGGTTGACAAAGTCGGCGGCCAGCACCGACGGAGAAATGGCAATCATACTCTTCCCCGCTCCTTTGATGCAAAAGTGCAAAATACTCCATGATGATTATCATCGTTCATTTTAACATGAATAGCCCGGAAAGGTCAATGAACACCTTGTGAAGGCCTGTAAATAAACTGTGAAAAGCATTGTTTTTACACAAACTGCCGGAAATATGCTATAATC
>JAEXZK010000241.1 GCA_023451415.1 Bacillota bacterium
AGATAGTTGAGATTGATGCCGTCCGGGGTCTGGAGGTAAAAGAAGGCAAAATTGGCGGCCGCCAGGGCGAGGCTCAGCGCCAGATCCAGCCAATCCCTGCGGCGGAGCGGCTTCCAGAGAAACCACACAGCCAGGCAAAACCCCACCACTCCGGTAAAGGACTGGAAATTGGGGATGGGGCAGACGGCAAAGAGGTTGTAGGTGTGGTAGAGGGCGGCCAGGGAACGCCCCAGGCCGTTGTCCCGGAACAGCCAGGCCAACAGGCAGAGGATACCGGGGAGCACCAGATAAATATAGAGGAGATACTGCCAGGACTTGGTCAGCTGGAAATTGAGAAGCCGGGCCTTCAGGCCCTCGCCGTCTTTCTCGCCAGTCCCCTTTTTAAGATCGCTCATGGTTGCGAGCCTCCTTCTTTGAACCTACTTTTTAATGACAGATGTGGCGCCGCCCCGGTCCCGGAGCAGGGGGAGCAGACTCTCGGTGTACTCCACGCGGCCATCCTCGAAGATCCACATCACCTTGAGTCCGTGGTCTTGGGCAAAGGCCCGGGACTCCTCGTAGCCCAGAACAAAAATTACGGTGGAAAAGAAGTCCCCCATGCCGCTGTCCCCGCAGACCACGGTGACGGCCCGGTAATGGTTGGCGGGCAGCAGGGTGGAGGGGTCGATGAGATGATGGACCCGGGTGCCGTCCACCATGTAATACCGCTGATAGTCGCCGCTGGAGACCACGCATTGATTTTCCACAAAGACCACATCCACCGATTTAGACTCGGGATTTCCCGGGTCCTCAGCGGGGTTTTGTATCCCTATGCCCCAGCTGTTCCGAAGCCCGTCCAGGGGGGCGTCCTTGGCGACCACATTGCCGCCGGCGCTGATGATAAAGGAGGTAAAGCCGGCTTCATAGATTTCATCCGCCACCAATTGGGCGGCATAGCCCTTGGCCACGGCGCCCACGTCCAGCAGCATCCCCTCTTCCTCCAGAAAGACCGTGCCGGCCTGCCGATCCAGCTTTACCTTGGTGATATCGGTGTGGGCGCTTGCGGCCTCCAGCTCCTCCATAGGAGGGAGGACGGCATCCTCGGGGCTGTCGGAGTAACGGTCCATATAATCATGCGAGATGGAAAGCACCGGCCCCAGAGCGATATTGACGGAGCCCTGGCCCTGCTCGTACATTTCCATGGAAAATTCCAGCAGATCCAGGATCTCGGGGGCCACCTCCACCGGGGCGGCGCCGGCATTTTTGTTGATGGTGCAGATGTTGTTCAATCCTTCATACTCGTGAAAGCGGTCATAAAGGCGGTTGAGCTCCTGGAAGCGGGACTCGATCCGCTCCATATAGCCGTCGAACTCATCCTGGTTTTTGGCATACCCCACCACCTGGATGATGGTATCGAAAACACCCAGGAAATTGTGTTGGAACTTGGTATATTCGCTCTTGGCCGGCTGCTGCCCGCACCCCCCAAGGAGGACCATGCCAGCGCAAAGGATCACGCACAGCACCTGCGAAAGAAATCGTTTGAACATCATATTTAGAGATTCCTCCATTGTTATCAAAATTAGCCTACACCACTTTGGTTCAAATTGCAAGAAGTGGTTAATATGTTCACAAAGATTGTGAAAAAACATTGATATTTTTCTAGAGATGTGGTAGGATATGAAAAGCGTCAAAGAAAGTGTTTGTTTGCCGCGAATAAGGGCTTTTTTTCGGATAAAATAACCAAAAACAGAAAGATATCCCAAAAGCCCTTGCGCAAGAAGCACGAAGACGCTATAATTATTGTGCGAATATGTTATTAGCTTAACATATTTGGAAAAGCACGCACTGAAGAAGATTTTGGAGGAATTAAACATGAAGAAGTTATTGGCATTGACCCTGGTACTTATTCTGGTTGCTGGATGCAGCGCCCCCACCGTTAAACTGGGCTTGGGCATGATCACCAGCCTGGGAAGCTCCAAGGCCGCTACCGCCGAAGCCGACGGCCAGATTCAGGCTGACGTTTCTGTCGTTGCCGCAGCCTTTGACGCCAACGGCAAGGTCCTCAACGTCCGCATCGACACCGTCCAGGCCAAGGGCCCCTTTGACGCTACCGGAGCCCTGAAGTTTGAAACCACCAAAGAGACCAAAACCAAAGTGGAGCTGGGCGACGAGTATGGCATGAAGGGCCAGTCCGCCATCGGCAAGGAAGTTTACGAGCAGTATGCCGCCCTGGAGGCATATATGGTCGGCAAGGCCGCTACTGATATCATTGCCATGCCCACCTACCAGCGCGACGAAAACCATCCTGCGGTTCCCGATGTGGAGGAGCTGAAGAGCAGCTGCACCATCAATGTCGGCGATCAGTTGAAGGCTTTTGAGAAGGCCTACAACACTGCCAAATAAGATTTGGTTTCCAGCCCCCGATGCCCCTGCGCAGCGCAGGGGCATTTTTTTGTAATTTGATGGGAAAACGGGTCCTTCTCCCTCTTGCAATCGGGTGTAAAACATGGCAAAATAATAGAAGTATGCGAGAAGCAGAGAAAAAGCAGGAATGGAGATTGACCATGTCACATCAAACCGTTTTGGTATTGGACTTTGGCGGCCAGTACAACCAGCTGATTGCCCGCCGCGTCAGAGAGCTGGGGGTATACTGCGAAGTACACCCCTATAATAAGGGCATAGAGAAGGCCAGGGAGCTTCACCCCATCGGTATCATTTTTACCGGCGGCCCCAACAGTGTTTATCTGGAGGAATCCCCCAAGGTGGATCCCGCTGTCTTTGACCTGGGCGTGCCGGTTCTTGGGATCTGTTACGGCATCCAGACCATGGCCGACGCCTTGGGCGGGGAAGTTGTCTCCCCCCAGAACCGGGAGTACGGCAAGACTGAGACCGAGTATGACGTCAGCTGCGCCCTGTTCCGCGGGCTCCCTCAGAAGGGCGTCAGCTGGATGAGCCACACCGACTACGTCAGCCGTATGCCAGAGGGCTTCCGCTGCACGGCACACACCGCGTCCACCCCTGTTGCGGGCATGGAATGCGCGGAAAGAAAGCTTTACGGCATCCAGTTCCACCCCGAGGTGCTCCACACAGAAAACGGCAGCGCCATGCTCCGCAATTTCCTTTATGAGGTCTGCGGTGCCAAGGGCGACTGGACCATGGGGGACTATGCAAAGAAGTCCATCCAGGAAATCCGTGAAAAGGTGGGGGACAAGAGGGTGATCCTGGCCTTGTCCGGCGGCGTGGACAGTTCCGTTTGTGCTGCGCTCCTGTCCCAGGCTGTCGGCAGTCAGCTGACCGCTATTTTTGTGGATACCGGCCTGATGCGCAAGAATGAGGGCGAGGAGGTGGAGGCGGCTTTCGGCGGCCGGGAGATCAACTTCATCCGTGTCAATGCTGAGGAGCGCTTCCTGGCCAAGCTGGCAGGGGTGACAGAGCCGGAGCGGAAACGCAAGATCATCGGCGAGGAATTTATCCGGGTTTTTGAGGCTGAGGCCAAGAAGATCGGTGCGGTGGACTATCTGGCGCAGGGCACCATCTACCCTGACGTCATCGAATCCGGGGCCGGCGATGCAGCTGTCATCAAGAGCCACCACAACGTGGGGGGCCTCCCCGACTATGTGGATTTTAAAGAGATTATCGAACCCTTGCGTCTCCTCTTTAAGGATGAGGTGCGGCAGCTGGGCCTGGAGCTGGGGCTCCCCGACTACCTGGTGTGGAGGCAGCCTTTCCCCGGCCCCGGCCTGGGCATCCGTGTTCTGGGCGAGGTCACCAAGGAAAAGGCCGACCTCCTGCGGGAAGCGGACTGGATCTTCCGGGAGGAGATTGCCAAGGCTGGCCTGGATAAGAGCATTAACCAGTATTTTGCCGTCCTTACCGGCATGCGCTCGGTGGGGGTCATGGGCGATGGCAGAACCTATGATTACGCTCTGGCGCTTCGGGGTGTGACCACCACCGACTTTATGACAGCAGACTGGGCGCGTATCCCATATGATGTTTTGGAGCGGGTCAGCGGCCGCATCATCAATGAAGTCAAGGGCATCAACCGCATTGTCTACGACATCACGAGCAAGCCCCCCGCGACCATAGAGTGGGAATAATTTCAGAAGCCCGGAAAAGCCCGTAGTTACTGGTTTTTTGAGTGGTTAAGGCCCTCCGTGGCAACGATTTGGCAACATTTTTTCATTATTCATAAAAAGAGAGCTAACTGATTTTGATTAGTCAGTTAGCTCTCTTTTTCTTTTTATTGAAAATTGCAAGTGCAAGTTGGACACCTGCACAGTAGAAATTAGTTAATCAGAGCGTTGGGCATGATGGGAGCCTTTGGCTTCATCGTGGACGA
>JAEXZK010000253.1 GCA_023451415.1 Bacillota bacterium
AAACAGCTAATACTTTATGATACCACGAGTACAGCGAACGGTATCCTTGGCCATTGGGGCGCTTGTCGTCCCGGTCATTGGGGGTATAGTAACGGCTTTGTCGTTATTATACAATGTGAAATGTGAATTTTTCAAGCGGCCCGTATAGGAAAATGCCGCCTCCGCAAGGGCGGGGGCAGCATCCTCATTGACACTGTACCGTTGTTCAGGAGACGGAACCCCGTCTCTGCCTGGACGCAGGCTGGTTCAGCCGCAGCTTCACAGGCTTTTTCAGGGGGTTGTGGGTGATTTCCGGAGCCGCGCCGTCCTTGACGCACTCCTCAGTAATCACAATCTTCTCAATGGTGGGGTCCGAGGGGCTCTCATACATGATGGGCCCCAGGATGTCCTCCATGATGGCCCGCAGGCCCCGGGCGCCGGTTTTGCGTTCAATGGCCTTTTTCGCCACTTCCCGAAGGGCGTCCACGGTAAACTCCACAGAGATGCCGTCCAGCTCAAAGAGCTTCTTGTACTGCCTGACCATGGAGTTTTTGGGCTCGGTGAGGATGCTCACCAGGGCGTCCTCATCCAGGGGCTCCAGGGTGGCGATGACCGGAATGCGGCCCACCAGCTCGGGGATCAGCCCAAAGCGGACCAGGTCGTGGGGCACCACCTGCTGGAAAAGCTTCTGGGTGCGCTCCGCCTTGCTCACCTTAATTTGGGCGCCAAAGCCCAGGGAGGAGTTGTCAGTGCGTTTCTCGATGATGCTCTCCAGCCCGTCGAAGGCGCCGCCGCAGATGAACAGGATATTGCTGGTATCTATCTGGATGAATTCCTGCTGGGGGTGCTTCCTGCCGCCCTGGGGCGGGACGTTGGAAACAGTGCCCTCCAGGATCTTCAGCAGGGCCTGCTGCACACCCTCGCCGCTGACATCCCGGGTGATGGAGGGGTTCTCCGACTTCCGGGATATCTTGTCGATCTCGTCAATGTAGATGATCCCCTTTTCCGCCCGGGCCACATCAAAGTCCGCCACCTGGATCAGGCGCAGGAGGATGTTCTCCACATCCTCGCCCACATAGCCTGCCTCGGTGAGGGTGGTGGCGTCCGCAATTGCAAAGGGCACATTGAGGATCTTGGCCAGGGACTGGGCCAGCAGGGTCTTGCCCACGCCGGTGGGGCCCAGCAGAAGGATGTTGCTCTTGGAGAGCTCCACATCCCCCTCCGTACCAAAGTAAATGCGTTTGTAGTGGTTGTACACCGCCACGGAAAGGGCTTTTTTGGCGCTCTCCTGACCAACCACGTATTCATCAAGGAATTTTTTGATCTCCGCAGGACGGGGGATAGTGATCTCCACTTCTTCCCGCACCGGCTTGCGTTCCGCCACAGGCTCGCCGTCCAGGACAGCTTGGCACAGTTCGATACACTCGTTGCAGATACAGACCCCGGGGCCTGCGATCATCCGTTGTACGTTGTCCTGGGATTTCCCGCAGAACGAGCATCTGAGATGCTTCTTGTCATCGTTTGCCATCGTTTCGATCCTTTAACTTACAGATTTGGTTGGGCGGCCGGGATCACTCCCTGTGGGTGATAACCTTATCCACCAGGCCATAGGCACAGGCCTCTTCAGCGGTCATATAGTGATCGCGGTCGGTATCCTTTTCGATCTGCTCCAGGCTCTGGCCCGTCTGCTCCGCCATCAGCCTGTTCATCCGGCTGCGGATGCGGACGATGTGGTCGGCGTGAATCTTGATATCTGAGGCCTGGCCCTGGAGCCCGCCCAAAAGCGGCTGGTGAATGAGCACCTCGCTGTTGGGGAGCGCCAGGCGCTTGCCCTTGGCCCCGGAACAGAGGAGGAAGGAGCCCATGGACGCGGCCAAGCCGATGCAGATGGTGGAAACGTCGCATTTGATGTACTGCATGGTGTCGTAGATGGCCATGCCGGCAGTGATAGAGCCGCCGGGGCTGTTGATGTAAAGGCTGATGTCCTTTTCGCTGTCCTGTCCTTCCAGATAGAGCAGCTGGGCCACCACCAGGCTGGCCGTGGTATCGTTGACCTCGCCGCAAAGCATGACGATGCGGTCGTTGAGCAGGCGGGAGAAGATGTCGTAGGACCGTTCTCCCCTGCTGGTCTGTTCGATAACGTAGGGTACAAAGCTCATGTTGTGTATACCTCCAATTGATATGTTAGGCATCAGCGGACAAGGAAGCCCCTGTCCGCTGATGCTATCATTGGCAGTTTTTCGGGAATTTACTCCGCAGATTCCTCAGTTTTTTTCTTCCGGGTCTTGGGAGCGGCCTTTTTGGGGGCCTCTTCGCCGTCCTCGGCTTCCGCGGTCTTGGCCGCCTTCTTTTTCGCGGTCTTCTTGGCGGGCTTCTCTTCCTTGTCGCCCTCGACGATCACCGCGTGCTCCTTGAGCAGGTCGATGGCCTTGTTGAGGGTGAGGTTGGAGACGATGCTGTCCCGGGCGATGAAGGTCTTGACCTTGTCGATCTCAATATTGTAGGCCTCGGCGGTCTTCTTGTACTCAGCCTCGATCTCCTCGTCGCTCACCTGGATATCTTCCAGCTCGGCGATCTTCTGGAGGGCCAGGGTGCTCTTTACCTGCACCTCAGCCTGGGGGGCAAAGGACTTTTTAAAGGCTTCCATATCCATGCCGGTATACTGGAGGTAGGTATCCAGATTCAGGCCCTGGGACTGGAGGCGGTAGCCGAAGTCCTGGATCATATCGTCGATCTTGCGGTCAAACATAACCTGGGGGATGATGGCCTCCACCTTCTCCGCAGCGGCCTCCACCAGCTCGTTCTCAAAGCGCTCCTCGGCCTGATGGTTCTTGTGCTCCAGGGCCTTGGCCTTGATGTCGGCCTTCAGCTCCTCCAGGGTGTCAAACTCGCTGACGTCCTTGGCGAACTCGTCGTCGATAGCGGGCAGCTCCTTCTTCTTCAGCTCATGGAGCTTCACCTTAAAGACGGCAGCCTTGCCCTTCAGGTCCTCTGCATGGTACTCCTCGGGGAAGGTGACGTTGACGTCAAACTCTTCCTCGGGCTTGTGGCCCACCACCTGCTCCTCAAAGCCGGGGATGAACTGGCCGGAGCCCAGAGTCAGGCTGTAATTCTCACCCTTGCCGCCCTCGAAAGCCTTGTCGTCCACAAAGCCCTCAAAATCGATGACCGCGATGTCGCCGTTCTCGGCAGCCCGGTCCTCCACAGTGATCATGCGGCTGTTGCGGTCCGCCATGCGGGCAAGCTCCGCAGAAACCTCCTCGTCGGTGACCTCCACGGCGCTCTTGTGGGCGGTCAGGCCCTTGTAGCCCTCGATCTTTACCTCGGGGCGGACGGTGACCTTGGCCTTGAAGGTATAGCCCTCGGCGGAAACATCGGCCAGCTCCACGTCGGCCTTGTCCACGGGCTCCAGCTTGGACTCCTCCAGCGCGGCCTCATAAGCGGCGGGATAGGTGTCGTTGATGGCATCGTCAAAGAAATATTCCTCGCCCACCATTTTCAGAACCATGGCCTTGGGGGCCTTGCCCTTCCGGAAGCCAGGGATATTCAGTTTGGACGCGTTTTTTTTGTAGGACTTTTCGCAGGCGGCCTTAAATTCCTCGGCCTCCACCCGGATTTCCAGTTCGTAGACATTTTCCTCCACTTTTTTGGTCGCTAACAGCTTCATTCTTGTACTTCCTCCAGATGTAATTTCAAAATCTATCCCAGTATAGCACATTTACGGCTATAAAGCTACTATCTAAGCAAAAATTTAAGGGGCCGCCAGCCAAATAAAGCCTACGGTTCAAGATATGCCCCGCTTGCAAATTTTTCGTATTTCTGCACTTAAAAATCCGCGGAACACCGCAAGTATTCCTCCGTTTTTTCCTTGGCTGGACGGCGCGGTCTATGCCTCTGATTGGATCAGCGCTTGCTCAGAGCACGCGGAAGGGGGTAAATTTGAGAAAATCCGCTGAAACAAGCCGGAGGTCCACCCCAAAGAACTCCCCCTGAAAGGCGTTGGAAATGGCGGGGCCGTGGAGGTGCCCATAAAAACACCGCCGCACCCCGAATTCCTTCATCAGGTCAAAGAACTCCGCGATGACCTGCTGCCCGTAAATGGGGGGGTAGTGGAGGAACAGGACAGGCTCCAGCCCCTCTCTCACGGCCTCCAGGGAACGGCGGATGCGTCCCGCCTCCCGGGCCACCACCAGGGCGTCGGCCGGCTCACCGTTTTCAAAGATCCATCCCCGGGAGCCGCACAGGGCCACCCCCTCCGCCTCGATGGCGTTGTTGTGGAGGATCTCCAGGCTGTCCCAGCCCCGCTGGGCAAAGAAGCGGTCCAGCTTGGCCCGGGTGGACCACCAATAATCGTGGTTGCCCTTGAGCAGGAGCTTCCGCCCCGGCAGGCTGTGGAGGAAGTCAAAGTCCCTGACGGTGTCCTCCAGCTTCATGGCCCAGGAAATATCCCCGGCCACCACCACGGTGTCCTCCGGGGAAACGGTGGCCCGCCAGTTTTCCTCCAGGCGCTGCTGGTATCCGCCCCATCCGGCAAAAATATCCATGGGCTTGGGACAGGAGAGGGCCAGATGGGGGTCTCCGATAACATAGATGGACATGGCTCCTCCTCTCCTTCCGCCGGGCAAATCAAAGGTTCAAAAACGCCGCCACAGCCGCTTCCATTTCCCCAGGGGCGCAGCAATCCCGGAAGCGGGGCGCAGCCTCCCGCAGGGCCAGAATGGGCCCGGGGACGGGGACGCCGGTCAGCTTTTCCAGCTGTTCCGCTTTGGCAAAATCATCCTCCGGCAGCGCTCCCTGGCCCAAAGCCTCCAGGACGCTCC
>JAEXZK010000025.1 GCA_023451415.1 Bacillota bacterium
CCATCCTTATCCCCATGATGGCGCCCATCCACTTCAACCTCATTAAAAACGTCTTCCTGTACCAAGGCTATCAGGTGGAGCTTCTCACCAATCAGGGCCCCAATGTGGTGCAGGAGGGGCTCAAATATGTCCACAACGACACCTGCTATCCCGCGCTGCTGGTCATCGGCCAGATGATGGACGCCCTCCACAGCGGCAGATACGACCTGGACCGGACTGCGCTGCTTATCAGCCAGACCGGCGGCGGCTGCCGTGCCTCCAATTACATACATCTGCTGCGCAAGGCGCTGAAAAAGGCGGGGCTGGAAAAAATTCCAGTGGTCTCCATCAATCTGTCCGGCATGGAGCGCAACAGCGGCTTCCGGCTGACCATCCCCATGATCCGCAAGATGATTGCGGGGCTGGTCTACGGCGACGAGCTGATGCTCCTGAGCAACCAGCTGCGGCCTTACGAGCTGTGCCAGGGGCAGACCGACGCCCTCATCGAGACCTGGACCCAGCGGCTGACCGTGCAGTTTAACAGCGGCCGGGGCTTTGGCCTGAGGCAGATCGAGGATAATCTGGACCTCATCGCCCAGGATTTTGCCAAGATCCCCATCTGCCGCGTCCCCAAGGTCAAGGTGGGCGTTGTGGGGGAAATCTACGTCAAGTACGCAAGCCTGGGCAACAACAACCTGGAGGCTTTTCTGGCCAGCCAGGACTGCGAGGTTATGGTGCCCGGGCTGATGGGCTTCATGCTCTTTAAGGTGGATAACCGTCTGGAGGATATCAGGCTCTACGGCGGAAGCAAGGCCAAGTTCCGGGTGGTAAGCATATTCATGAACTATCTGACCCGGATGGAAACCCTCCTCATCGAGACGGTCCGCCGGTACCCCCAATTTTTGGCCCCATCCTCCTATGCCCATATCAAGGAGCTGGCCAGAGGCGTCATCGGCTACGGCTGCAAGATGGGGGAGGGATGGCTCCTTACGGCGGAGATGCTGGAGCTGGCGGAAAACGGCTACGGCAACATCGTCTGCACCCAGCCCTTCGGCTGCCTGCCCAACCATATTGTGGGTAAGGGGATGATCCGGAAGATCAAGGGGCTTTATCCCGATTCCAACATCGTACCCATCGACTACGACCCCAGCGCCACCAGGGTCAACCAGGAGAACCGCATCAAGCTGATGCTGTCGGTGGCCCGGGAAAAGCTGGCGGAGGCAGAGGAGCCCGCGGAGAAGCAGGAACCCCTGACTGTGTGATATTTTCAATGCTAGGGACGGCTGCGGCAGAGACAACTGCCGCGGTCGTTTTTTTGACGCAGAGGGAGAAAAAAGGTATAATAAGCGAAGAATGCCGGCAAGGTGTATGGATTAATACATTTTGTATAATTTTAATAAAATATTATCCGGAGGGCCCATGGACAAGAGCAGAGCTTCAAAAAAAACGATGGAAAAGAAGTTTGTGGAGCTGATGGGCAGTTCCATCTTGGGCGGAATGCTGGGAGGATACCTGGAAGAGGGGTACCCTCTCTATTTGGTGAGCTCCCACATGCTCCAGCACTTGGGCTACAACTCCGAGGAGGAGTTCCGCAGCGATATCGGCGGCAAGATCCGCAGCTGCGTCCATCCTGAGGACTGGGAGCGGCTGGAGAGCACCATAGCCGAGGCGCTGCAGCAGGGGGACCGGTATGAGGTCAAGTACCGCCTGCGCAAAAAGGACAGGACCTATGCGTTTGTCCAGGAGCACGGCATGAGGGTCGAGGCGGAGGATGGACGTACGGTGATCTTGGGGGCCTGTGTGGACATCACCGATACCATGCGGCTCCAGCGGGAGCTGGAGGAGAAGAACCGGGAGCTGGAGGCCATCACTGATAATATGCCCGGAGGGACATTCCGGTGCCTGGTGGACGAAGAGGTCACCATAGATTATGTTTCCGACGGTTTTGTCCGGTTGATCGGTTACAGCCGGGAGAAAATCATGGAGAAAACCGGCGGCAATTTTTGGCGGTTGGTCTATCCCCCTGACCGGGCGCGGGCCAAGGAAGAATTTGGCCGGGCCGTGGACCTGTGCATCTGGACGAAAAAGGAGCAGCGGGTGGATCTGGAATACCGGATGCAGGCCCAGGATGGCCGCCTGATCTGGGTCCTGGACAGCAGCCGGCTCATATTGGAGGCGGGCAGCCTGTACAGCTACTGCGCCGTTTCGGACATCACCCGGCGCAGGCAGATGGAGGACCAGGTGCGCATTGATGAGGAGAGGCTGCGCCTGGCCCTGGAGCAGACCAACAATATCGTCTTTGATTATGACGTGGCCGCCAGGACCATCCACCAGCCCGCCCATTCCGCCAAGCGGTATGGGCTGCCCAAGGTTGTGGAAGGGGCTCCCGAATCCCTGGTGGAAAACGGAACGGTCCTGCCGGATTCCGCACAGGACTTTTTGCGGATGTATCGGAAGCTGCTATCCGGGGCCTCCCACGCCAGCTGCGTTGTACGGATGCGGATCACGGACGGCGGGGGAGAAGCCTGGGAGAGGATCTCTCTCAGCGCCATCCGCAACGAGGACGGCCAGGTGATCCGGGCCATCGGCGTAACAGAGGATATCACCCTGCGCAAAAAGCTGGAGCAGGCCTACCACAAGGAGGAGCAGTACCGGACGGCTATGCTGGCCGACGCCCTCACTTATTATGAGATCAACCTTACCACCGACCAGGTGGGGAACATCAAGGGGATGTGGCACCCCAGCCTACCCCAGCCGGACAACCTGAGCTACTCCCGGCTGGTCCGGGAGCTCTACCAGAAGGTCATCTCCCCCGACACCAGGGAGGAATATTGGGCCCTGGTTTCCCCCGAGGCCCTGATGACCAGCTTCCACCGGGGGGTCACTGAGCTGCGGTGCGAGCACCGCAGGCTGAATGCCGCCGGGATGTACCAGTGGATGCTGGTGACGGTCCACCTGCTGGAGGACCCGGAAACGAGGGAACTGAAGGGCTTTACCTATCTGCGTAACATTGACCGGCAGAAGCGGGAGGAGCTGGCCCTCAAATACCGCTCGCAGTACGACTTGATGACAAGGTTGTACAACAAAGTGACGGCGGAGGAGAAGATTCAGGAGGTCCTTTCCAGCAGCGAGCAGGACTCGGTCCACGCCGTCATGATCGTGGACATCGACAATTTCAAAGCCGTCAACGATACCTTTGGCCATATGGCCGGAGACCAGATCCTTACCGATGCGGCCCAAAAGATCAGCGCCATTTTCCGTTCCGACGATATTGTGGGCAGGATCGGCGGAGACGAGTTCATCATCCTGGTCAAAAACGTGGGAGGCGCCAAGGCCCTGGTGGAAGAAAAGGCGGAGGCCATCTGCCGTATCCTGCGCCAATGCTCTGTGGGGAAGATGACGGCCACGGGCAGCGTGGGCGTTTCCTTTTATCCGACGGATGGCAGGAGTTTTGATGCCCTGTATCAGGCGGCGGACATCGCCCTTTACGAGACCAAAAAGCGGGGACGGGATGGGTTTACCTTTTATAGCGCGGATATGGATTCCGAGCGCTGGAAGCCTTACAGCAGCTCAGCCATAGAAAACGGCGCCCCCCGGGGAATGTCCCGGGAGGCCGCCGAGGGCGGGGCTCAGCTCCTCAATGAAATGAACGACATCGTCTATGTCAGCGATCCGGTTACCTACGAGCTGCTTTATATCAACTCGGTGGTGGCGGGGATGATCGAGGAGCAGCCCGACAGGGCGTTGGGAAAGCCCTGCTACCGGGTGCTCCAAAACCGGGAGAGCCCGTGTCCCTTTTGCACCAACCATCTGCTGTCCTTTGATGAGCACTATATCTGGGAGTTCACCAATCCCTACTTCAACCGCCACTACATTATCAAGGACAAGCTGGTGATGTGGAACGGCCGCCCCGCCCGGATGGAGTTTGCCATGGATATTTCGGAGCGGGAAAACGTCAGCCAGGAGCTGACCGCCAAGCTGGAAATGGAGAACCGCCTGGTGGGCTGCATCAAGGCCCTCTTTGAGGCCAGGGACCTGGAGGAGTCGGTCAGGCTGGCCCTGGAGTCCATCGGGGAATTTTACCGGGCGGACAGGGCCTATGTACTGGAGTTCTCCCCCCAGGACAATATCATCTGCAAGATCCATGAGTGGTGCGCCTCCGGCGTCGTCCCCCAGCGGAGCGCCATGGAGGGGAAAGATATTACCTCTTACACCTGCCTGCGCAATATAGTGGAAAAGAAACTTCCGGTCCGGATTTTGTGTCGGGAAGATTTTGAGCAGTACCCAAGGGAACATGAACTTTTCCGCGCCATGGGAACCGAATCCCTTTATGCCGTTCCCTTTGTCGTAGAAGAGGGATTGAGAGGATATATCGGGGTGGAGAATGCATCCCTCCGCAAGGACGACATTACCTTTTTGGAATCTCTGGGGTATTTTGTCATCGGGGAGATCAAAAAACGCCGCCTATATGACGCTCTTCAGACCGCCAATCTTCATGATCTCCTTACCGGCCTCCCCAACCGCAACAGCTACCAGCAATTCCGGCGGGAGCTCCAGAAGTCACCTCCCAAAAACGTAGGGGTGCTGATGGCGGACATTAATGGGCTCAAGCAGATTAACGAGAGCCGCGGCGCACGGATCGGCGATATGACGGTCAAGGAGGTGGCCCAGTCCCTCTGCCGGGCTTTTCCGGAAGATTCGGTTTTCCACATGGGGAGCGACGAGTTCCTGATGATCAGCGTCGGCCGCTCGCGCATCGATTTTATCAATGCCATCCAGCAGGCCCGGGAGGAGCTGGCGGTCCTGGAGAACTGCGATGTGGCCATGGGCTACACCTGGTCGGAATCCGGGGCGGACATCCAGGAGCTGGTTACCCATGCGGACCAGCGGATGCTGCTGGAAAAACAGAAGCATTATGAAAACACGGCAGGCAAAGGAACGCGGTACAGCCCCACGATATTCAAGGAGCTGATCGAGGCCATTGAGGGGAACTGCTTCCAGATTTACCTTCAGGCAAAAACGGACATCGCCACGGGACAGGCCGTGGGTGCGGAAGCCCTGGTCCGCTATGTGGACACGGAATACGGCGTCGTTTCCCCCATCCGGTTCATCCCGCTGCTGGAACGGACGCGGCTGATCCGGTATGTGGACTTTTTTGTCCTGGAAAAGGTCTGCGAGACGCTGACCCGCTGGCGGGAAGCAGGGTGGAGGATTTTGCCGGTGTCCTTGAACTTTTCCAGGATTACCCTGCTGGAGAGCGACATACTGGAGACGCTTTGCCGTATTTGCGACAGCTACAACATCCCCCACCAGTGGATCGAAATAGAGATTACCGAGACGGCGGGGGAGATGGAGCGGGAGATCGTGGCCGAGATCGGCGGGAACATCAAGTCAAAGGGATTCCGCCTTTCTCTGGACGACTTTGGCTCGGAGTACAGCAGCATGTCCATGCTGGCCGCCATAGAGTTTGACACGCTGAAGATGGACCGCAGCCTTCTGCTGGATTTGGAGAAGAACACCAGGTGCCGCGCCGTGCTGGAATGCGTGGGCGGAATGTGCCGGAGTATGAAGATCGCTGTGATCGCTGAGGGTGTGGAGACCAGGGAGCAGCTGGATGCCCTCAGGAGGGTTGGCTGCTGCGACCAGGTGCAAGGATATTTTTACTGCCGCCCCCTGCCGCGGGAAGATTTTGAGGAGAGATATATCGCCGCCGGACGGTGATCAAAAAGCAGCCCTTGGGGCTGCTTTTTGATTTGGCGGAAGTGTGCGGGATCGCTGTGTTCCAGAAATTTTGCTTTTCTTCCCTTACGTCTTGTGGTATACTCAAAAGGTCATAATAGAGTGCGGTGTGGGAAGAATTTCCTCGGCCTACACTTGGATGAGAGGGAATCTGCCTATGAAGAAAAAATGCAAATGGAACTGGAAAAAGGCGCTGAATTATTTTGTTTTCATCACCTTGGTAGCTTCCATCCTGTTTGTCGCTATCGCCATCATCCGGGCGCCGGCAACGGCGGAAGAAGCGCTGCCCTTCCAGCGTATCAAAAGCGACTATATCCTGATGCTCCTGCAATGCATCATCGGCGTCCTTGCCATGCTGCTTCCCGGCATGCTCAAACGGCGCCTGGATATTGTGATCCCTTCCAATATGCTGATGCTGTATGCCATCTTCCTGTATTGCGCCATCTACCTGGGAGAGGTGCGGAGCTTCTATTACAACGTCCCCCATTGGGACACCATCCTGCATACGTTCAGCGGGGCGATGCTGGGAGCCCTGGGCTTCTCGGTCATCAACTTCCTCAACAAGACTGACCGTGTCCCTATGAATTTGAGCCCTGTTTTTGTGGTGTTTTTTGCTTTCTGCTTTGCGGTTACCATGGGCGTTGTCTGGGAGATTTATGAATTTACGGCGGACGGCCTGCTGGGCACCAATATGCAGAAGTTCGGCACCGAAGCCGGCATTCCTTTCCCAGGCCGGCTGGCCCTGATGGACACCATGAAGGACCTCATCGTGGACTCCATAGGCGCCTTTGTCATTTCAGTAATCGGCTATATCTCCCTGAAGTACCAAAAAGGATGGGTGGAAAAGCTTCAGCTGCGGCGGCATAAAAAGGACAGAACTTAAAAACACCTCTCAAGAGGCGG
>JAEXZK010000027.1 GCA_023451415.1 Bacillota bacterium
CGCTGACCTGGCCCGCACCTTTGTCCTGGGGAACTCCACCGACAAGCGCCGTGAAGAGATCTACGAGATACTCTGGAAGGGCAACCGCTGCGCCCAGGAGATGCTGGGCCCCGGCGTGAAGATGTGCGATGTCTTTAACGCGGTCCAGGCCACCATCAAGAAGGATATCCCCGGCTTCAAGCGCGGTCATCACGGCCACTCCATCGGCTGCAACCGCTTTACCGAGGAGGCCCCCTTTATCTCCGGCACCGAGACCCTCACCTTCCAGCCCGGCATGGTTTTCTGCCTGGAGATGCCCTATTACAGCAGCAAGAACCACAGCTACAACATTGAGGATACCTTCCTCATCACCGAGAATGGCTGCGAGTTCTTCACCCATGCCAATGAGAGCCTTTATCTGTAAGGCGGGGAGGAAGCAATGAAAAACGCCAAGGAATATTTCGACCAATATACCGAGCGGCGGGGGACCAGGAGCATTAAGTGGGACGGCTGCAACGACAAGTTCGGCGTGGACCCCTCTGAGGAAATGATCCCCATGTGGATTGCCGATATGGATTTCCGCTGCCCGCCCAAGGTCATTGAGGCGGTGACCGCCAAGGCCCAGGAGGGCATCTACGGTTACTGCGTCAAGCCCGACAGCTTCTATGACGCCATCATCAGCTGGGTCAAGCGCCGCTACCACTGGGATGTCAAGAAGGAGTGGATCATCTTCACCCCCGGCGTCATCCCCGGCTTCACCCTGGCCATCCAGGCATTCACGGAGCCCGGCGACGGCATCATCGTCCAGACCCCTGTCTATTATCCGTTTATGGACGGCGTCCACAACAATGGCCGCACCATGGTGGAAAACACCCTGATCCAGAAGGAAAACGGCAGCTATGCCATCGATTTTGAGGATCTGGAGGCAAAGGCCAAAGATCCCAAAAACAAGCTGATGATCCTCTCCAACCCCCACAATCCTGTGGGCCGCTGCTGGAGCCCCGAGGAGCTGGAGCGGCTGGGCAGCATCTGCGCCGACAACGGCGTTGTGCTGGTCTCCGACGAGATCCATGCCGACCTTATCATGGAAGGCTACTCCCACACCGCCATGTGCACCCTTTCCGAGAAGATCCGCCAGAACACCATCACCAACTACGCCCCCAGCAAGACCTTCAACCTGGCAGGGCTCCAGACGGCTTATACCATCATCCCCAATGACGGGATGCGGGCCGCCTACCTGGCGCGGCTGAACGCCAACCGGATCTTCAACATGAACTGGTTTGGCCCCGTTGCCCTGGAGACCGCCTACAACCAGTGCGAGGACTATGTGGATGATCTGTGCGCCTACCTGACGGAGAACAAGAAATACACCATGGAATACCTCCGGGAGAACCTGCCCCAGCTGAAGATGACCGAGCTGGAGGGAACCTACCTGGCCTGGGTGGACTTCCGGGGCACCGGCATGACCACCGAGGAGATCGAGCACTTTATCGCCCACAAGGCCCGCATCGGCGTGGACATGGGCACCTGGTTCGGCACCGGCGGCGGCGGCTTCCTGCGGTTCAACCTAGCCTGCCCCCGTAGCATCCTCACCAAGGCCCTGGACCAGCTGAAAGCGGCCCTGGGATAACATCTTCGTGATTCTTCTGAATACCTCACAAAAACCGGAGGGCGGAGCCAGCGGTTTCGCCCTCCGGTTTTTGTGGCGGCGGAAGGAAAAGGGTGTTATAATACCATAGGAGTTTAAGCAGTTTTGAGGAGAGAGACCTATGAGACAAAGCGGGATTTTGCTTCCCATCGCATCCCTGCCGTCCCCCTGGGGGATCGGCACCCTGGGCCAGGCTGCCAGGGACTGGGTGGACTTTTTGGCCAGAGCGGGGGTATCCTGCTGGCAGGTGCTGCCTGTGGGACCCACCAGCTATGGAGATTCCCCCTACCAGTCCTTTTCCGCCTTTGCGGGGAACCCTTACTTTATCGACCTGGACCAGCTGGCCGCGGAGGGGCTGCTCCAGCCCGGGGAGTACCAGGGTGAGGACTGGGGAGACAATCCCGGCAGGGTGGATTACGCCAAGGT
The DNA here is from genome assembly GCA_023451415.1 of Bacillota bacterium. Classification (GTDB taxonomy): domain Bacteria; phylum Bacillota; class Clostridia; order Oscillospirales; family Ruminococcaceae; genus Angelakisella. The sequence goes on from JAEXZK010000027.1 coordinate 2,054, forward strand.
GTACCACAGCCGCCGGAAAGTCCTCTGGCGGGCCTTCCAAAGAGCGGAGGAGGCCGGATGCCTTGCGGAGGAAACCGCCGCCTGGGGGGCGGAAAACAAGGATTGGGCAGAGGACTACGCCCTTTACATGGCGGTGAAGGAACGCTTTGCCATGGTCTCCTGGCGTCAGTGGCCGGAGGACATAGCTGCCCGCCGGCCGGAGGCCCTTGCCCGCTGGCGGAGGGAACTGGAAAGGGAGGTGCGGTTTTGGACCTTTGTCCAGGTCCTTTTTGACCGCCAGTGGCGGGAGCTGCGGAAGTACGCCCGGGACAGGGGCGTGGAGCTGATCGGGGATATGCCCATCTATGTGGCGGAGGATGGCGCCGACGTCTGGTCGCGGCCGGAGCTGTTCCGGCTGACGGAAGACGGCGGCCCCCAGGCTGTGGCGGGGTGCCCGCCCGATGCCTTCTCGGAGACAGGGCAGCTGTGGGGGAACCCCCTCTACGACTGGGAGGCCCACGAGGCCCGGGGCTTTGACTGGTGGATCAGCCGGACCCGGCGGATGTTCCGGCTTTTTGATATGGTGCGGCTGGATCATTTCCGGGGCCTGGAGGCCTATTATGCCATCCCCGCAGAGGCCGATACGGCGGTAAACGGCCAATGGGTCAAGGGCCCGGGCATGAAGCTGATCCGCGCTCTGCGGGGAGCCCTGGGCGAGGTGCGTCTCATTGCGGAGGATCTGGGTTTCCTCACCCCGGAGGTGCACGCCCTGCTGGAAGAATCGGGATATCCCGGGATGCGGGTCCTTCAGTTTGCCTTTGAAAGTGAGGACAATGCGTATCTGCCCCATCGGTATGTGCCGGGGTGCGTGGCCTACACCGGCACCCACGACAATGACACAACGGCGGGCTGGATCGCCTCCCTGGGAGAGGGCCCCCTGGCCTTCTGCAAGGAGTACCTGGGTCTTTGCCGCACACCCCGGGCCGCCGACCTGATCCGCGGGGCGTGGGGAAGCGTGGCGGAGCTGGCGGTGGCCCCCATCCAGGATTTTTTGGAGCTGGGGAGCGAGGCGCGGATCAACACCCCCTCCACCTTGGGAAACAACTGGACCTGGCGGCTGGACGGGGGAGCCCTGACGCCGGAGCTCCGGGCGGGCATCCAAAGACTCAATCAGCTGTACTCCCGGTAAGCAAAGGGCAACGAGCCTCCCGGCTGCCAGGGCCGGCGGCGCCGGTGTCAATCAGCGCAAAACGCTGTTTGTTACGCGCATGTGCTGCTCTGACGGCGTGCGCCTGACATTTTAAGGCCATGGCGCCATGGAACGTGTCATATGCAAATAAGAACAGGAAGTGACTGTTATGTGGGCGGTTTACGCCATTCTTTCCGCGGTTTTTGCAAGCCTTACCTCCATCCTGGCCAAGATGGGCATTGAAAACGTCAACTCCAACCTTGCAACCGCTGTGCGTACGGTGGTGGTGCTCATCCTGGCCTGGGGCATTGTCTTTGCCACCGGGGCCCAAAGCGGGCTCCACTCCCTCAGCCGCCGGAGCGTGGTTTTTCTGGTGCTCTCGGGGCTGGCAACGGGGCTCTCCTGGATCTGCTACTACAAGGCGATCCAGCTGGGCGAGGTCTCCAAGGTGGTGCCCATCGATAAATTCAGCATTGTCCTCACCCTGATCCTGGCCTTTGTCGTTCTCCGTGAACCCCTGACCCTCAAGGCTGTGGCGGGTGGGCTACTCATCACAGCGGGTACCTTTGTGATGATCCTTTAGTGCGGGCTTTCTCAATAAGCAGACAAGCGCCAAAACGCCCTCCCCTTACCAAAAAAGGGGAGGGCGTTTCTTTCAATTTAGCCGTTATTGGAAGGAGGCGTACATGAAGTACTTGTAACCCAGGGGGGAAGCCCAGATGTTTTCCAGGCTTGTGGACTGGAGGTACAGGTCCACGGAATAGTAGATGGGGCAGAGCATGGAGTCGGCGAAGATCAGGTCCTCGGCCTCGTGCATCAGCTTCATCCGCTCTTCCCGGTCGGAGGACGCCTTAACCTGGGAGATCAGGGCGTCGTACTGGGCGTTGGACCAGCCGGCGTCGTTGTTGCCGCTGCCGGTGACCCAGAGGTCAAGAAAGGAGATGGGATCATTGTAGTCGCCCAGCCACCCGTTGACGGCGATGGAGTAGGACTGGCTCTTCCGGGTGTTGATGAAGGTGCGCCACTCCTGGGAGGACAGCTCGATCTTAACACCCAGCTTGCCCCACATGTTCTGGAGGGCCTCGCCCACCTGCTGATGGCCGGTGCCTTCGTTGTAGATATATTCGATGGTGGGCAGGCCCTCGCCGCCCGGGTATCCGGCCTCGGTGAGCAGCTGCTGGGCCTTGGCAAAGTTGCCCTCGTAGTCATAGGGGTCGTAATAATCTCCGCCCACATCCCGGAACTCCTGGGCAGGGTCTGTATCGGACAGGCCGTAGGGTACAAAGGCACCCGCAGGCAGCTGTCCGGCTTTGCCGATATTGGTGCAGATCCATTCCCGGTCGATCCCCAGGATCAGGGCCTGACGGACCTTGGGGTCGTCAAGGGGGGACTGGTTGACGTTGAAGCTGACATAGTAGGTGCTCAGCTGGCCCTGGCTGTGGAACTCCGGCTTCTCCTGCCAGGCGGCGATCTCATCGGTGGGGATGATGTCCGCAAAGGCGATGGTGCCGTTCTGGAAGGCGGCCAGCTGTGCGCCGTCGTCCTCGATGAGGTTGAAGCGGATGGAATCGGGGCCCAGGGCCTCATAATTCCAGTAATTTTCATTTTTTACATAGGTCATGTGGGAGCCGTGGACCCATTCGGTCATCTTG
>JAEXZK010000103.1 GCA_023451415.1 Bacillota bacterium
TAGTCAACGCAGTGGACTACTGCGACGCAGAGGTTTTTGCCCTGGCCTTTTTCTCCGCGCTGGAGCAGGGCCGGGAGTTCCTGCTGCGCACCGCCGCCGCGGCGCCCAAGGTGCTGGGCGGCGTTCCCGACAAGCCCCTCCTCACCAAGGCGGAGCTTACGGACCCCGGCAACCACAACGGGGGCATCATCCTGGTGGGCTCCCACGTCAAAAAAACCACCCTCCAGCTGGAGGAGCTCCACAACTGCAAGTACCCTGTGGAATTTATCGAGTTCAACCAGCATCTGGTGCTTGAACCCGGCGGACTGAGCCGGGAGGTGGACCGGGTGGTGGCCCTGGCGGAGGAACGGATCCGCGCCGGCCACACCGTGGCGGTCCACACCCGTCGCCAGCGCCTGGACCTGGACACCCAGGACAAGGAGAAGCAGCTGGTGATGGCGGTGGAAATTTCCGATTCCGTCACCAGCATCATCGGCCGCCTTTCCGTCAAGCCCTCCTTCATCATCGCCAAGGGCGGCATCACCTCCAGCGATGTGGGCACCAAAGCCCTCCGGGTGAAGAAGGCCACGGCTATGGGCCAGATCCGCCCCGGCATCCCGGTGTGGATGACCGGCCCGGAAAGCAAGTTCCCCGGCATGCCCTATGTGATCTTCCCTGGGAACGTGGGCGCGGTGGAAACCCTGCGGGAAGCCGTAGAGATTTTGATGGGCTGAGGAGGCTGCGCCATGCTGACCAACAGTATCGCTTTGATGCGGGAATACCGCGCCAAAGGCCGGTGCCTGCCGGCGTTTAACATCTATAATCTGGAGACCGTCCAGGCGGCGCTGGACGCAGCCCGGGCAGAGCGGCTGCCGGTGATCCTGGCCTTTGGGGAAAACTACCTTTCCCACGCCTCCTTTGGGACCATCTCCGCCATTGTCCGGCATCTGGACGCGTCCCATCCCTTCCCGGTGGTCCTCCATCTGGACCACTGCAAAAGTGTGGAACACGTCAAGGAGGCCATTGCGGCGGGCTTTACCTCTGTGATGTATGACGGCTCCCGCCTCCCCCTGGAGGAAAATATCCGCAACACCCGGGAGGTGGTGCAGTTTGCCCACGACCGGGGCGTCAGCGTGGAGGGGGAGCTGGGCGGCATGAACGAGGAGGACGGCAGCGGGGGAGAGGAGAACCTCTGCTTCACCGACCCCGGCGAGGCCCGGGACTATGCCCGCGCCACCGGCATCGATTCCCTGGCTGTCTCGGTGGGCAATGCCCACGGGGTGTACAAGGGGGAGCCCAAGCTGGACTTTGACCGCCTGGAACGGATCTACGGGTTGGCGGCCCTGCCCATCGTCCTCCACGGCTGTTCCGGCATCCCTTTGGAGGATATCCGCCGGGCGTCGGAGATCGCCGTGGCAAAGATCAACGTCAACACCGAAATCGCCATGGGCGCCGCGCGGCGGGTCCGGGGCGAACTGGAAGCAGGTGTCAAGCGCTATGAACAGCTGGCGGCGGCCGCCCGGGAGGAAATGACCGGGATCATGGAGACCTTCCTCCAGCTGAGCAAATAGACCCTTATATCAGAGAGGAGTTTTGGCACAATGGCAAATCTCAGAGCAAGGCTGGCAAGCGGCGAAAAGCTGATGGGCACCATGCTCAATATCGTGGACCATATCGATATGGTAAAGATCCTCAAGGCCTGCGGCTTTGATTACTTCATCGTGGATAACGAGCACGGCTGCATGGCTTACGACAAGGTGGCCTGCATGTGCGCCCTGGCAAAGGAAATGGACATCGGCTGCCTGGTGCGCATCCCCGGGTGCAGCAGAGAGTCCATCCTCCGCTATTTGGAGATGGGCGCCGACGGGCTGATGATGCCCAACTGCAACACCGCTGACGAGGCCCGTCAGCTGATCCAGTACGCCAAGTACACCCCTGTGGGCAACCGCGGCGTCTCCATGATGCGGGGCCACACCCGCTATATCCCTGTCCCCTCCGCCGCCGAATACATGGAAAAGTCCAATGAGGAGACCCTGATGATTGTTCAGGTGGAATCCCCCGAAAGCGTGGCCAACATCCGGGAGATCATGTCGGTGGAGGGCATCGACGTGGCCTTTATCGGCCCCAACGACCTCTGCGTCAGCATGGGGATCCCCGGCCAGCAGAGCAACCCCGATTATATCGCCGCCGTGGACAGCGTTATCCAGACCTGCAAGGAGCTGGGAAAGCACTCCGGCATCCAGACCATGGACCCCCAGTCCATGCTGCCCTGGCTCCGCAAGGGTATGGACTGCAACCTTTATTCCAATGAAGTCCGCCTGATGATGGACGCCGCCAAAGAGGCTATGAAGGTCCTCAGCGAGGCCTGATCTCCTCTCCCGGGCGTTTAAAATAAATTACTGAAAAAGGAGCAATTGATATGAAAAAAGTAGGATTTATCGGACTTGGCATCATGGGCAAGCCCATGGCCAAGAACCTTCTGAAGGCCGGCTACGAACTGGTGGTCTGCGACTTTAACAAAGCCAATGTGGAAGAGGTCTGCGCCGCAGGCCCCGCTCACAGTGCCGCCAACGGCGCTGCCGTTGCCCAGGAGGCCGACGTTATCATCACCATGCTTCCCAACTCCCCCCACGTCAAGACTGTGGTCTGCGGCGAGGGCGGCATCCTGGAAACCGCCAAGCCCGGCACCATCATCGTTGACATGAGCTCCATCGCTCCCCTGGCCTCCCAGGAGATCGAAAAGGCCTGCGCCGCCAAGGGTGTCAAGCTGCTGGATTCCCCCGTCTCCGGCGGCGAGCCCAAGGCCATCGACGGCTCCCTGTCCATCATGGTGGGCGGCGAGAAGGCTATTTTTGACCAGGTGTATGATATGCTGATGGTCATGGGCGCCAGCGCTGTCTACTGCGGCAGCATCGGCGCCGGCAACACCACCAAGCTGGCCAACCAGGTGGTGGTCGCCTTGAACATCGCCGCGGTTTCCGAGGCCTTTATGCTGGCCACCAAGGCCGGCGTGGACCCCCACCTGGTTTTTGACGCCATCAAGGGCGGCCTGGCCGGTTCCACCGTCATGAACGCCAAGGCCCCCATGATCATGGACCACAACTTTAAGCCCGGCTTCCGCATTGATCTGCACATCAAGGACCTCAACAACGCCATCGAGACCGGCCACGGCGTGGGCGCGCCTCTGCCCTTGACCGCCGCCGTTATGGAGATGCTCCAGACC
>JAEXZK010000147.1 GCA_023451415.1 Bacillota bacterium
GTATAATAACGACAAAGCCGTTACTATACCCCTAATGGCCGGGACGACAAGCGCCCCAATGGCCAATGATACCATTCGCTGTACTCGTGGTATCATAAAGTATTAGCTGTTTTGGTAAAATCGGCTAATTTGATATAGCAGAGCCGCAGCCGCCGCAAAGGCGGGGAAAACGGCCTGCATTTCACCGGAAAGGCGGTAGAACCATGAACCAGAAAGTAAGAATCAAACACCAGGGCGCCCAGGAAGAAATGCCTGTGCTGGCCCTGCGCGGACTTGTTCTTTTTCCTCATATGGTGCTTCATTTTGACGTCGGGAGGGAGAAATCCATCCTGGCCCTCAACGAGGCCATGTCCAAGGGCCGCAAGGTATTCCTGGTGGCCCAGCGGGACATCAAGGACGACGACCCCACCGGGGGGCAGCTTTACCAGGTGGGCGTTGTGGCGGAAATCCGTCAGATCGTCCGGACCCAGGGGGACACCCTGCGGGTGCTGGTGGACGGCAAGTACCGGGGGAGGCTGCTGGAGCTTGTTGCGGACGCCCCCTATCTGACGGGGCGGGTGGAGGATTACCCCATCAGCAGCCGTATTTCCAACCGGGCCCTCTGTGATGCCCTGATGCGCACCGTTAAAGAGCTCTTTGAGGAGTACTGCTACCTTACCCCCAAGATGCCCCGGGAATTTGTATCCAATGTAATGGTGTCCGAAGACCCCTTTTATATCACCGAATACATAGTGGGCAACATCCCTCTGCGCTACGAGGACAAGCAGCGGGTGCTGGAAGAATCCACCGTCATCCGCCGGCTGGAGAGCGTGGTCAAGCTCCTGGAAAACGAGAATGAAATCCTGGGTCTGGAGCAGGACATCCACGAGAAGGTCAAGGAGCAGATCGACAAGAACCAGCGGGAGTACTATCTGCGGGAGCAGATGAAGGCCATTTCCAGCGAACTGGGGGAGGGCGATAACCTCTTCGAGGAGCTGGAGGAGTATCAGGACAGGATACTGAAGCTCTGCCTGCCGGAGGAGTCCCAGGAGAAGCTCCTCAAGGAAGTGGACCGGCTGGAAAAGATGCCCTCCAATTCCCACGAGGCGGCGGTGATCCGGGGCTACCTGGATATTGTCCTGGATCTGCCCTGGAATACTTATACCAAGGATAAAATAGACATCAAAAAGGCCAGAAGATTCCTGGACCAGGAGCACTACGGCCTGCAAAAGGTGAAGGAGCGCATCCTGGAACTGCTGGCGGTGCGCAAGCTTTCCCCCGATATCAAGGGGCAGATCATCTGCCTCATCGGCCCCCCCGGCGTGGGCAAGACCTCCATCGCCCGCAGCATCGCCCAGTCCATGGGCCGCAAGTACGCCCGCATGTCCCTGGGCGGCGTCCGGGACGAGTCGGACATCCGGGGCCACCGCAAGACCTACATCGGCTCCATGCCCGGCCGGATCATCAACGCCGTCAAGCAGGCGGGCAGCGCCAACGCCCTTATCCTTCTGGACGAGATCGACAAGCTGGGCAACGACTTCCGGGGCGACCCGGCCTCCGCCCTGCTGGAGGTCCTGGATTCGGAGCAGAACTATGCCTTCCGGGATCATTTTATCGAGATACCCTTTGACCTGTCCAAGGTCCTCTTTATCGCCACGGCCAACAGCAGGGACACCATCCCCGGCCCTCTTTACGACCGGATGGAGGTCATAGAGCTGAGCAGCTACACCCGTGAGGAGAAGCTGAACATCGCCAAGCGCCACCTGGTGTCCAAGCAGATGAAGGCCCACGGCATCAGCGCCAAGCAGCTGAAGATTGCTGACAGCGCCCTTTATGGCATCATTGATTTTTACACCAGGGAGGCGGGCGTCCGCACCCTGGAGCGGAATATTGCCGCCCTCTGCCGCAAGGCCGCGGTGCAGATCGTTTCCGCGGAGGAGCCGGCCAAGATCTCCATCTCCGGCGCCAACCTGGAGGAATTCCTGGGGCCCAAGAAGTTCCGGGACGACGAGGTGGAAAAAGCCGACCAGGTGGGCGTGGCCAACGGCCTGGCCTGGACCTCGGTGGGCGGGGAGATGCTCCAGGTGGAGGCTGCCGTTATGGACGGCAGCGGCAAAAACCAGTCCACCGGCAGCCTGGGAGACGTGATGAAGGAATCGGTGGCGGCAGCCATTACCTACATCCGGGGCGTCGCCCGGCATTACGGCATCTCCGAGACCTTCTACAAGGATAAGGACATCCACATCCACTTCCCCGAGGGCGCGCTGCCCAAGGACGGCCCCTCGGCGGGCATCACCACCTGCACCGCCCTTATCTCGGCCCTTTCCGGCATCCCCATCCGCCACGATGTGGCCATGACCGGAGAGATCACCCTCCGGGGCCGGGTGCTGGCCATCGGCGGCCTGCGGGAAAAGACCATGGCCGCGTATAAGAACGGTATGACCACCGTTATCATCCCCAAATCCAATATTCCCGATCTGGAGGAAATTGACGAAACGGTGCGGAAGAATATCGCCTTTATTCCCGCGGACAACATGGAGACGGTGCTCCAGCACGCTCTGGTACGCTTCCCCGAGGCCGCCAAGGAAAAGCCCGCCATGGGCCAAGGGACCCTGCTGGCCAACATCCAGGAGGAGCGCCAGCCTGTCACCCTGCGCCAGTAAAGGGGATTTTGTACCCTCCCAAGGAGGTTTTCATGAATTACCATAACGTGTCCTTTGAGACGTCCTTTGGCACCACCAGCCAGCTGCCGCCCGCGCAGTTCCCGGAGCTGGTCTTTGC
>JAEXZK010000257.1 GCA_023451415.1 Bacillota bacterium
GGACAGCCCCCCGCCTTGCCCGTGGAGGTGAATACCTCGCAGATGCCGTTCTCGTCGTAGTTCACCGTGATGTACAGGTTGCCGCACCCGATCTTCACCCGCTCGGTAAAGCCTTGGGTGATCACAGGACGGGGCCGGGGCAGTACCTCCGCCGGCTTGTCCGGAGCCGCTTGGGCCTTCCCGATATTCAATACCTGCCCGGAACGGCTGCCGTCCCGGTAGATGGTCACGCCCTTGCAGCCCTCCTTGTAGGCCAGCATATACACCTCCCGCACGTCCTCCTGGGTGGCGTCGTGGGAGAAGTTGACGGTCTTGGAAACGGCGTTGTCGGTGTGCCGCTGGAAAGCCGCCTGGGTGTTGATGTGGCTGATGGGGCTGATGTCATGGGCACAGACAAAGGTCTTTTTCATCTCCTCGGGGATCTCGGCGATATGGGCCAGGGTCCCCTCGGCGGCGATCTTGCGCATGAGGGCGTCGCTGTAAAGCCCCTTGGCCTTCAGGGTCTCCTCCAGGATGGGGTTGGCCTCCACCATTTCGGTGTTGTCCATGACATTGCGGATATAAACATAGGCAAAGACGGGCTCCACGCCGGAGCTGCATCCGGCGATGATGGACAGGGTGCCGGTGGGGGCGATGGTGGTGACGGTGGCGTTGCGCAGGGCGGGGCCGTCCTTGTAGATGCTCTCGGCAAAGAGGGGGAACGCGCCCCGGACCTTGGCCAGCTCCTGGGAGGCCAGCCGGCCCTTCTCCGTGATAAAATCCATCACCTTCTCGGCCAGCTCCACCGCCTCGGGTGTGCCGTAGCCCAGGCCCATCCGCAGCAGCATGTCGGCGTAGCCCATGACCCCCAGGCCGATTTTCCGGGTCTGGCGGGTGGTGTGGGCGATGATGTCCAGGGGGTACTTGTTGACGTCGATGACATTGTCCAGGAAGTGGACGGCGTCGGTGACGGCGGCCTCCAGCTTCTTGTAGTCCACCTCGTAGCCGGAGCCTTTCTTCCTGAGCATGTTCACCAGGTTGATGGAGCCCAGGTTGCAGGACTCATAGGGGAGCAGGGGCTGCTCGCCGCAGGGGTTGGTGCTCTCGATCTCCCCCTGGGAGGGGACCACGTTGTCGCGGTTGAGCCGGTCCAGGAAAATGATGCCCGGCTCGCCATTGCGCCAGGCGGCTTCCACGATCTTGTCAAAGACCTCCCGGGCGTTAAGGGAGCCCACGGCTTCCTTGGTTTTGGGGTCGATGAGGGAATACTCCCGGCCGGCCTCCACGGCCTGCATAAAGTCCTCTGTGATGCCCACGGAGATGTTGAAGTTGGTGATATCGGCATTGTCCTTCTTGCAGTCTATGAACTTGAGGATATCGGGATGGTCGATGCGCAGGATGCCCATGTTGGCCCCCCGGCGGGTGCCTCCCTGCTTGACGGCCTCGGTGGCCATGTTAAAGACCCGCATAAAGCTGATGGGCCCCGACGCCACGCCGCCGGTTGTGCGGACGGTGCTGCCCTGCTGGCGCAGGCGGGAGAAGGAAAACCCGGTGCCGCCGCCGGACTTGTGGATGAGGGCGGCCTGCTTGACGGTTTCAAAGATATCCTCCATGCTGTCCTCGATGGGCAGGACAAAACAGGCGGACAGCTGGCCCAGGTCGCGTCCGGCGTTCATGAGGGTGGGGGAATTTGGCAGGAACTCCAGGTCGGTCATCATCTGATAGAAGCGGTCGGAAAGCTTCTTCACATCGGCCTTTTCGTCATAGTTTTTGTCCGCCCGGGCGATGGTGTCCGCCACCCGGCGGAACATGTCCTCCACCCGCTCCACGGGGTTTCCATGGTCGTCCTTGATGAGGTAGCGCTTTTCCAGCACCGTCATTGCGTTTTTCCCGATTTTCAATTTCCTCGCTCCTTTGATTTTTGCACTTCTTGTGGTACTTATCCAGCTAAGAAAAGGATTTACACTATATATTGTATATCCTTTTCCACATTACGCACCACATATTGTATCAGCTTTTGGGGGGCGATTCAAGGTTCCAAAGTATTTTTATAATATTATCGTGAAAACGTCTATTTTTATCGGGGAGAAATGGGCAGATTGGAGAATTTTAAATTTATGTCTTTTTCCCTTTCTTTTGTGTTTCCCGCTTTTCTTGACCTTTTCCTTCCTGCACCCTATCATAAAGATGCACCATAATCTGGACCTTTTCGTTCACCGCTGCTTTACCTGTCGGGCCATCTTATGTCAACGGCCTCCCCGGCGAATATATTTCAGAGCTTCAGCCTCCTCAAAGTTAGCTTATACCCTTGTCCTGCTTTGCATGATTCTGCAAATACTTGGCCTTTTGGCCTATTTATGTTAGAATAATGTTAATTCTGATTTCGGTTCGCAACCCGAGAGGAGGGAATCGCGGATGCTTCAGTTTGCCGTGGCGGCAGAGGAACAGGCTACCTTTGAGCAGCTTTATACCACCTACCAGGCCGCCATGTACCGCATCGCCTATGCCATTCTCCGCGACGAAGGGCTGGCTGAGGACGCGGTACAGCAAACTTTTCTAAAAATACTTAAAGAATTTTCCAGATTGGAGGCCATCACCTCCAATAAAACAAAGTCTTTCATCGTTATATTGGTGCGGAACACCGCCATTGACCTCTACCGCAAGCGCAAGAGGGAGAGCGTGGTGTACCTGGACGATCTGGAGCACGCTCCCGTGTCCAGGGAGTCCGAATCCCCGGAGGACCTGGTTATTTCCAACCAGACCTGCGAGGATCTCAAAGCCGCCTTTTTATCCCTGGATGAGCGCTACTCCGACATCCTGATGCTGCGGTACTTTCACGGTTACCGCAACAAGGAGATTGCGGACCTCCTCGATATGACAGAGGCTGCGGTGGCGTCGCGGATCTTCCAGGGCAAGCGGCTGCTGATAAAACGATTGAAGGGAGGGGACCCCAATGGATGATTCTTTGTTTGGCCTTGAGGCGCTGGACGAAGCATTCCTGGCCGCTGCGGAAGACAAGGCGGCCCAGATGGCGGATCTCCTTTCCCCCCAGGGGCAGGAAGAAGGGGCCCATGTC
>JAEXZK010000278.1 GCA_023451415.1 Bacillota bacterium
GGGCACCCAGCACAGGGAGGGTGACCTTGTTCTTGTCGGCCACGATGAGGGCCACGTCCCCCTTGCGGCAGTCCAGCCGCTCCAGGATGGCCGCCATCTCCCCGTCGGTCATAAACTTGCCGAAGGAGCAGGTGGGGGCGTCCTCCACAAACCGGATGAAGGCCAGGCCCTTGGCGCCGATACCCTTGGCGGCTTCGGTGAGCTTGTCGATCTCCTTGCGGGTGAGGACGGAGGCCGCGCCCTTGGCGACGATGGCCCGGACCGATCCGCCGTCGGCCACAGCGCCGGAAAAGACCCCGAAGCCGCAGTCCTTCACCAGGTCGGAGATGTCGGTGATCTCCATGCCAAAGCGGGTGTCCGGCTTGTCGCTGCCGTAGCGGTCCATGGCCTCGGCATAGGTGAGCCGGGTCAGGGGGGTGGGGATGTCCACGCCCAAAACCTCATGGAAAAGGCGGCGGACAAAGCCCTCGATCATCTCCAGGATGTCGTCCACGTCCACAAAGGACATCTCCAGGTCGATCTGGGTAAACTCGGGCTGGCGGTCGGCCCGCAGGTCCTCGTCCCGGAAGCACCGGGCCAGCTGGATGTACCGGTCAAAGCCGGAGAGCATCAGCAGCTGCTTGTAGATCTGCGGGGACTGGGGCAGGGCGTAAAAGCTGCCGGGATGCACCCGGGAAGGCACCAGGTAGTCCCGTGCGCCCTCGGGGGTGGATTTCATCATCATGGGGGTCTCGATCTCCAGGAAGCCGTTTTCGTAGAAGTACTCCCGGGTCACCTGGGCGATCTTGTGGCGGAGCATGATGTTCCGCTGGAGGGTACGCCGCCGCAGGTCCAGGTAACGGTACCGGAGGCGCAGCTCCTCCTTGACGTTGGTGTTGTCGGTGATCTCAAAGGGGGGCGTCTGGGCCTGGCCCAGGATGCGCAGCTCCGATACATACACCTCGATGTCGCCGTTGGGGAGGTCCTTGTTTACCGATTCCCGCCCCCGCACCTTGCCCCGGGCCGCCAGCACATACTCGCTGCGGACGGTCTGGGCCTTCTGGAGGAGTGCCTTGTCGCTGCCCTCATCCAGGGCCAGCTGGACGATGCCGGTGCGGTCCCGCAGGTCGATGAACACCAGGGTGCCCATGTCCCGGATCTTCTGCACCCAGCCGCAGACCACCACTTCCTGGCCCAGCTGCGCCGAGGTGGTCTCGCCGCAGTAGCCGGTTCTTTTCATTCCTGCCATACTATCTGCCATTGTTATCCTACTCCCTTGGTTTGATCGTGTCGGTTTATCATTTGGCCGGCCCTTCCGTGTAAGGATGCCCCGCAGGGCACGGGCGGGCCCAAAGAACTTGTGGGGGCTGGGGGATGCCTGCCGCTGCAAAGCGGCTCATCCGCCGGGCCATGCCTTGGGCGGCTTGTTCCGGCGCAAGGCCAAAAGTCCCCTGCCCCAGGGTGGGGCGGGGCCTTCCGGGCCCTTTCCCAAAAGAAGCCTGCGGCCGAAGCGGCCCGCTGGCATCTGGTTAAGCCGCTTGCAAAAAAGCCTGAGGAAAAGCGGCTCATGCCCCGCCCGGGGGCGGCCGTTCACTCCCCGCAGTGGCCGCAGGTGCAGCCGGGGCCGTGGTCGAAGCCCTCCATGGCCTCCTCCAGGTTGGCGTAGGCGGTGTCCATAATGGCCTCGTACATGGCGTCGGCAAAGGCGCCGTCCAGGGGAACTGTCCGGGTCTTGCCGCTGTACATGCTTTTGAGGACCGCTTCCCCTTTGGCCAGCTCGTCGTCCCCCAGGACGATGGAATACTTGGCGCCGATCTTGTTGGCGTATTTCATCTGGGCCTTCAGGGAGCGGCCCATCAGGTCGGACTGGGCAGAGAAGCCCTCGCTGCGCAGGATGCTGGCCAGTTGGAAGGCCTTTACCGCCGCCGCGCCGCCCATGGAAGCTACGTAAACGTCACAGGTGTTCTCAGGAGGGAAGTCGCAGCCCTGGGCCTCCATGACGGAGATAAGCCGCTCCAGGCCCATGGCAAAGCCCACGCCCTCCAGGTCGGGGCCGCCCAGCTCGGCCAGCAGGCCGCCGTACCGGCCGCCGCCGCCGCACACCAGGCTGCGGCCCTCTTTGTCGGTGTGGACAAATTCAAAAACGGTGCGGGTGTAGTAATCCAGGCCCCGGACGATGGAGGGGTTCACCCTATAGGGGACGCCCGCGGCGTCCAGCAGGGTCTTGACGCCGTCAAAGTGCTCCTGGCAGTCCCCGCAGAGGTAGTCCAGCACCTTGGGAGCGCCCTCCGCGATCTTGCCGCAGACAGGGCTCTTGCAGTCCAGGATGCGCATGGGGTTTTTATCCAGGCGCTCCAGGCAGGTGGGGCAGAGCTCGCCCCGGTACTGCTCAAAGTAAGCCTTCAGCGCCTTGTGGTACTGGGCCCGGCAGGTTTTGCAGCCGATGGAGTTGAGCTCCACGTGGATGCCCTCCACGCCCAGGGTCTCGTAGGCCTCCCGCACCATGGAGATGAGCTCGCAGTCCGCCGCCGGGGAGGTGGCGCCGTACATCTCCACGCCAAACTGATGGAACTCCCGGAACCGCCCGCTCTGGGGCTTCTCGTACCGGAAGCAGGAGAGGATGTAGCTGAGCTTCACCGGCAGGGCGTCGCCCAGGAGGCCGTTCTGGATGGCGGCCCGGCAGAGCCCCGCCGTGCCCTCGGGGCGCAGGGTGATGCTCCGGTCCCCCTTGTCCAGGAAGGTGTACATCTCCTTGTTCACCACGTCGGTGGTCTCCCCCACCGACCGGTTGAAAAGCTCAGTGTGTTCAAAAGTGGGCACCCGGAGCTCCCGGAAGCCAAAGAGCTCGGCGGTGGAGAGCAGGGTGTTCTCCACATACCGCCATTTGGATACGTCCCCGGGCAGGATGTCCTTGGTGCCCCTGGGGGCGGTGGTCAAAAGGGCCATGGATGGAATTCCTCCTATTCAGAAAAGGGTGTTCAGCGGCCTCAAAGGCGGCAAAAGGGGCCAGACCGCTTGTCTGTCCCCTATCATATCACAGATTTTTGCCGTTGTCTCTACTTTTTGGAGCATTCGCTCCCAGGAAACGCAGGCCTTTTCGGGCTACTTCTTGGGGTTGACGATATCGCGCCAATCCAGGTCGCCGTTCTCCAGGGCGTGGATCAGGGCCTCTCCGGTGGCGATGTTGGTGGCCATGGGGATGTTGTAGACGTCGCAGAGGCGCAGCAGGCTGGCCTCGTCCGGCTCGGAGGATTTGGCGTTGGGGTCGCGGAAAAAGAGCAGAAGGTCGATCTCGTTGCAGGAGATCCGGGATGCGATCTGCTGGTCGCCCCCCTGGGAGCCGGACATGAAACGGACGATGTCCAGCCCGGTGGCCTCGGACACCATCTTGCCGGTGGTGCCGGTGGCGCAGAGATTGTGGCGGCTGAGGATGCCGCAGTAGGCGATGCAGAACTGAACCATCAGTTCTTTTTTGGCGTCGTGAGCGATGAGTGCGATGTTCATTGGGAACCTCTCTCCTTTCGTCCCTGGCGGAGGGTATTCCGCCCTTGTTGGTGTGATGGAATGTTTAGATTTTGGGGGCACGCTCAGCTTGGGTACAGGAGCTCCAGATCCTCGCCCAGCAGCCGGCCGGCGATGTTGTCCATCTCCTGGCGGGCCAGCATCCCGCCCTTGCCGGGGGGGATGGGAGGCATGTCCTCTTTGGGCAGGGCGCCGATGAGCTGGACGCCCGCCAAATCGATGACATCGTCCAGGTCACGGATCACCGGGGAAGGGGTTAGAACCCGGGGGATCATATTGATGACAAGGCGCTGGTCGATGAGGCCCTCCCCGGCGGCAAAACCGGAGACACGGCCCGCAGCCCGGACAGCGGCTTCTTCCGGCGTGGTGACGATGAGGGCGCGCCGGCAGGTCCGCGCCAGCATGGCGGTAAGGGGGCCGTAGCCCGCGCCGCAGTCAAAGAGTATGAAGTCAAAGACCTCCCCCGCCTGGCGGCAGAGGATCCGGAGGGCTTCCTCGGCGGGCAGGTATCCGGGGTCGGCGGCGGCAGGCAGCAGACGGATGCCGGTGGGACGGTGGACCAGTATGGCGGAAGCAGG
The DNA here is from genome assembly GCA_023451415.1 of Bacillota bacterium. Taxonomy (GTDB): domain Bacteria; phylum Bacillota; class Clostridia; order Oscillospirales; family Ruminococcaceae; genus Angelakisella. The sequence continues at coordinate 4,080 of JAEXZK010000278.1, forward strand.
GGCGCACCGCCCCTGGGCCACGTCGGAAAAATCATACACCGTATTGCCCTCCAGGGCCAGGAGGATATCCAGGGTCCGGAAGCCCATGTCCCCCTCGATGAGGAGGACCCGCCTGCCCCGGCGGCAGAGGCCGGCCGCCACCCCAACGCAAAGGGTGCTTTTGCCGACGCCTCCTTTGCCGGATACGACCATCAAGGTTTCAGCCAATGCCACACGTCCTTCTGCAACCAACAATGCTCCCTGTCCCTGTCAAGAGCTGGCAGAAACAAGGAGATATTGCTATTCTTTTTATAGTTTATCACAAAAAGAACCCATTTGAAAAGCCCTTTTCGCCTCATTTCAGACAAAATTTTCTACAGGTTTTCGGGCTAAATCACAATAATATTTCCGAGATTTTCCCGTATTGGCAGCATCGTCCCTTTGGCGCGCCCGGCGGCCCGTTTCCACCCGCCGCCGGCATCTGCCCTGCCGGTCAAAAGACCCATTCCCCCAGGGCCTTGGGCCTTTGAGCCCATCAGGGCCCGCCGCCGTGCCGCAGCACCACAAAAACAGGGCTGGCCGCATTAGGGCAGCAGCTGCCCGGGGACAGAGATATCCTCGGCCTCGGGAGCGCCAAAGAAGAACTGCTCGGCGATAGCCCGGGCCACCGGCGCGCCGGTGTAGCCCTGGCCGCCGTCCTCCAGCACCACGGCAATGGCGATCTGGGGGTCCTCGGCGGGGATGTAGCAGATATAGCAGGAGGTGAGGGTGGAATCCCCTTCGGGGGTGCCGGTCTTGGAGGCCACTGTCAGGGGGAAGCCTGTCCACAGCCAGCCGGAGGTGCCTCCGGTGCTGGTGGCGGCGATCATGCCCTTGCGCACGGTGTCAAAGACTTCCTGAGAGGCGGGCACATGGTCCACCGCCATGGGCTCCACCTCCCGGACCGTGCTCTTGAAGTCGTAGCTCTTGACGGCCTTGACCAGGTGGGGCTGCATCCGGGTGCCGTCGTTGGCAAGGGTCGCCACATAGCTGGCCATCTGCACCGGGGTAAAGCCGTGGTCCAGCTGGCCGATGGCGGACTGGATGACGTTGCCGGCGGTCCAGGTCCCCCCCGCCGCTTCCCTGGTTTCGGGCGAACTGAGCTGCCCCTTGGCCTCGGGGATCTCGATGCCGGTCTTGGAGCCCAGGCCAAAGTGGGCGGCGTACTCGTTCTGCTTCTCGATCCCCAGCCGCCAGCCTGTCTCATAAAAAAAGATATTGCAGCTGCGCTGGAGGGCGGTGGTGACAGGTATGGGGCCGTCGGTGTGCATGCACCGGGGCTGATAATCGGAAAAGCGGGTGTAGATAAAGTTGCAGGTGATGGTCTCGGTGGAGGTGATGACCCCTTCCGCCAGGCCGGCCGTAGCCACACAGGGCTTGTAGGTGGAGCCGGGGCGGTAGACCCCCATGGTGGCCCGGTTGAGGAGGGGCTCCGGCTTCTGGGTGACCAGGGTGGAATAATCCTGGAGATAGGTGCTGATGTCGTAGGAGGGGTAGGTGGCCATGGCCAGGATCTCCCCGGTCTTGGGGTCGATGGCCACCGCGGCCCCGGCGCTGGCGTCCCTGCCCTGGTCATGGCGGAGGGAGGTGTTGCTGTTGAGGCTCCTGATGGTTTCCTCCAGGCCGTCCTGAGCGGCCCGCTGGAGATCCCGGTCCAGGGTCAGCACCACGGTGTTGCCGGGGACGGGCTCCACGGTGACCTCATCGCTGATGACGTCCCCCTGGGCGTTGAGGGTGATGCGCCGCTCGCCGCTTTTGCCCCGGAGCTCCTCTTCAAAGGCCTGCTCGATACCGCTTTTGCCGATGGATTCGTTGCCCTTGTAGCCCTGCTTGTTGTCCTGGCTCCACAGCTTGCCCTCCTCCCGGAGGCCCTGCATCTCTTCGGCGTAAATGGGGCCGATGGTGCCGATGATGTGGGGGGCCAGGGTGCCGCTGACGAACTCCCGGTTGGTGGACTGGATGACGTCCACCCCAGGGAGCATGTAACCCCGTTCCTGGACGGAGGTGGATGCCAGGACGCCCACGTCCTGGGCGAAGGTGTAGGTGTTGGCCAGGGAAAAATCCCGCCGGGCCATCTCATACCGCACCCCGGCGATCTTACGCATGGTAACGGCGTCGTACTCCCCCAGGTCGTAAAACTTCTTGTCGGCCAGCCAGTGGATGCAGTCCTCGGCGGTGGCGTATTCGTTGACGCCCAGGTAGCTTTTGAGCCGGGAGACATCGGAGTCCAGCCCCTCCAGGAACTGGAAGGGCTCCTCGGCGGTGATGGGCAGGTTGTCGATCCAGGTCTGGCCCATGCTCTCCATCAGGGCGATGAGGTCGGCGATGACGGGGTTGGCCTTGTTGCCGTAGGGCAGGAAGGTCTGGTCCAGAATGATGTCGTAACTGGCCCGGTTGACCGTAAAGGGCCTGCCGTACCGGTCCACGATCTCCCCCCGGGCGGCGGTGACGGTCTGGGTGGTCACCGAACCCGCGGTGGCCTTGCTCTTGTAATATTCCCCCTGGGAGATCTGGAGGAGCATCAGCTGATAGACAAAGACGCTGAGGGCCAGAAGGACGACCCCTCCCAGGATGACAAAGCGCTGAAGTTCATTTCGACGCATGGACGGGTCCACCTCCTCCCCCAAATTTGCGCGCCGCCGGAATCAGGACTGCATCCGGGCTTCAAAGGCCCGGTGAAGGCCCCGCACGGGATAATAGAAAAGAAACGCCGCCAAAGCGGTGTAAAGACAAAGGGGCAGGACCCCTGTGAGGAAAAAAAGCCCCGGGTCCTCATAGCCGGGCAGATAAAAGCCAAAGAAGAAGCTGACCCCGCGGATGAGCACCATGGCCAGAAAGGTAAAAAGGACGCAGTTGGCGGGCACGGGCTGCATAAAGGTCTGGACGGCCAGCCCCACCGCCACGCAGCAGACAAAAAGCATCAGGGCGGTGTAGCCCGTCTTGTCGCTGCTGTACAGGTCGCAGAGGAAGCCGGCAAAGGCACCGAAAAGCCCCCCGGCAAATTCCCCTTCAAACATAGCCACAACGATGGCAAAGGCCGCGGCGGTCATGGGCTTGATCCCCCACAAGGCAAACAGGCCGGGGGTGTTCTGCATCACGCACAGGACCACCGCCAGCAGGCCGTAAGAGCAATATTTGATAATGACAAATTTGGTTTTGCTGTTCAATGGAGTCCTCCTCGTGAGGTGCGGCGGATCAGCCGCTCAGGCCGCTGTCATCCTTGCCCTCAAACTGGGTGATGACCAGGACGCTTTTGGCGCCGCTGATGTCCGCGGCAGGCTTGACCACGGCGTAGAGGGAGAGGCCGGTGCTTTCGCTGCCGATCTCCTCGATCTCCCCCACCACCAGGCCCTTGGGCAGCAGGCCGCCGATGCCGGAGGTGACCACCGGGTCGCCGGCGGCAGCGCCGCTTTCCCGCGGCAGGAAGCCCAGCTTGCAGCGCCCCTCCAGGGAGAGGGCCACCGTGCCGGTGACGAT
>JAEXZK010000007.1 GCA_023451415.1 Bacillota bacterium
GTCCGGCCTGCCGCGCCCCTGCCCCTCGGGTGTCCTTAAAAAAGGGACGGACTGCCCGCGCCCTGCCGTTTCTCCCTTTTTTAAGGGTACCGGAAATTTACTTCAAGGAGGTGCCGTGATGCAAAAAGAACTGAAAAAGTATTTTCCCTTCTTTGGCCTGGTCACCGTGATCGCCTTTGCCATCGCGTTCCTGGTCCCCTTCCTCATGGGTATCTATCTTTCCTTTACCAAGTTTACCACTGTCACCAACGCCACCTGGGTGGGCCTTGAGAACTACGTCAAGGCCTTTACCGCCAACCGTGAGTTCATCGACGCCCTGTGGTTCACCGTCAGGTTTACCGTGGTGTCGGTGGTCACCATCAACGTCTTTGCCTTTGCCCTGGCGCTTCTGCTGACCAGGGGCATCCGGGGCACCAACCTCTTCCGGACGGTGTTCTTTATGCCCAACCTCATCGGAGGCATCGTCCTGGGCTACATCTGGCAGCTCATCATCAACGGCGTCCTGGCCCGCTTTGAGGTCACCCTCACCTTTGACCCCAAGTATGGATTTTGGGGGCTTGTGGTGCTGATGAACTGGCAGCTCATCGGTTACATGATGATCATCTACATCGCCGGACTCCAGAATATCCCCACCGACCTCCAGGAGGCGGCCCGGGTGGACGGCGCTTCGGCCTGGGTCACCCTGCGGAAGATCACCATCCCCCTGGTGATGCCCTCCATCACCATCTGCACCTTCCTGACGCTCACCAACTCCTTCAAGCTCTTTGACCAGAACCTGGCCCTCACCAACGGCGGTCCCTCCAAGAAAACCGCCATGCTGGCCCTGGATATTTACAACACCTTCTACGGCCGCAACGGCTGGGCCGGCGTCGGTCAGGCCAAGGCCGTCATCTTCTTCATCCTGGTGGCGGGCATCGCCCTGCTTCAGCTCTGGCTCACCCGGCGCAAGGAGGTGGAGAACTGATGCAAAAACGGGCAAAGCTTACAGACACTGTGATTTTTCTCCTTCTGCTCTTTTTGGCGGCGGCCTTCCTGGCCCCCATTTTCATCGTCCTGATGAACTCCTTCAAGGGCAAGCTTTTCATTGTCAACCAGCCTTTCAGCCCCCCCACGGCGGAGACCTTTGTGGAGATGAACAATTACCTGGAAGGCGTGGCCAAGACCAACTTCTTCAGCGCCTTTGGGTACTCCCTGTTTATTACCGTCTTTTCGGTGGCGGCCATTATCCTCTTTACCTCCATGACCGCGTGGTACATCACCCGGGTCAAATCCGGCTTTACTACCGTGCTCTACTACCTTTTTGTCTTTTCCATGATCGTCCCTTTCCAGATGGTGATGTTCACCATGTCCAAGATGGCCAATATGCTCCGGCTGGATAACCCAGTGGGCATTATCCTCATCTACCTGGGCTTCGGGGCGGGGCTGTCGGTTTTCATGTTCTGCGGGTTCGTCAAAGGCATCCCGCTGGAGATCGAGGAGGCCGCCATGATCGACGGCTGCAATCCCATCGTTATGTTTTTCCGGGTGATTTTTCCCATCCTGCAGCCTACGGCCATCACCGTGGCCATCCTCAACGCCATGTGGATCTGGAACGACTATCTGCTGCCCTATCTGGTTATCGGCAACGAGTACAAGACCATTCCCATCGCCATCCAGTATCTCAAGGGCGGCTACGGCTCCATCGACTGGGGCGCCATGATGGCCCTGCTGGTGCTGGCCATCATCCCCATCGTGGTGTTCTACCTCTCCTGCCAGAAGTACATCATCCGGGGCGTGGTAGCGGGAGCTGTCAAGGGCTGAGATCTCATGACTTGCCATCTTCATTTTTTCTTTCCTTCTTTTCATCCATGGGCGCGCCCCGGTCCTGGACCGGAGCGCGCCCGGGACTGTGAGGAAGGTCATTTTCCACCGAATGGAGGAGTCTGCCCATGCGCAGCGCCGGTATCCTGATGCCTGTCTCCAGTCTGCCCTCCCCTTATGGGATCGGCACCCTGGGGGACAGCGCAAAGGCTTTTGTAGATTTTTTGGCCCAAGGAGGGCAGAAGTGGTGGCAGGTGCTGCCCATTGGCCCAACTAGCTATGGGGACTCCCCCTACCAGTCCTTTTCCAGCTTTGCCGGGAACCCCTATTTCATCGATCCGGAGGAGCTGGTGCGGAAGGGCCTCCTGACCCGGGACGAATGCCGGAGCTTCGACTTTGGGGACGATCCCGGCCGTGTGGATTACGGCAGGCTGTACCAGAACCGCCTGAAGCTGCTGAGGCTGGCCTGTGGCCGTTTTGACTTTGGCGATTGGGATTACCAGGGCTTCTGCTACCGCTGCGGCTGGTGGATGGACGATTATGCCCTCTTTATGGCCCTCAAGGCCGCTCACGGCATGGTGTCCTTTCAGCAATGGGAGGACGATTACCGCTTGCGGCGCCCCGGGGCCTTGGAAGCCTTCCGGGCGGAGCACTGGATGGACATAGACTTCTGGAAGTTTGTCCAATACCAGTTCCAGCTCCAGTGGCAGGCCCTGCGGGACTATGCACGGGAGAAAGGCGTCGGCATCATCGGGGATATCCCCATCTATATCTCCCCGGACAGCGCGGACGTTTGGGCGCAGCCCCAGCTCTTCCTCCTGGGCGAGGACCTGCGGCCTGCGGAAGTGGCGGGGTGCCCCCCCGATTCTTTTGCGGCCCAGGGGCAGCTGTGGGGCAACCCCCTCTACCGTTGGGAATACCACCGGCAGACGGACTTTGCCTGGTGGATTTCCCGGATGCGGGCGGCGGCGGAGGCCTACGATATTGTCCGCATCGACCACTTCCGGGGCTTTGAGAGCTTTTATGCCATCCCGGCCGGGGATGAGGACGCCAGAGGCGGCGTCTGGCGCAAGGGCCCGGGTATGGAGCTGATCTCCGCCATCAAGGAGCAGCTCCCCGGCATCCGGATCATCGCCGAGGACCTGGGCTTCCTTACCCCCGAGGTGGGACAGCTTTTGGCGGACAGCGGCTTCCCGGGGATGAAAGTGCTCCAGTTTGCCTTTGACAGCAGGGAGGAAAGCGACTACCTCCCCCACAACTACGGCCGCAATTCAGTGGTCTACACCGGCACCCATGACAACACCACCACCGCCGACTGGGAACACAGCGCCCCCGCTGCCGACGTAGCCTTTGCCCGGGAATATATGGGGGCCACAGAAGGGGAGAACCTGACGGAGGCTTTTGTCCGTACCGCCTTGGGCAGCGTATGCGACCTGGCGGTGATCCCTCTCCAGGAC
>JAEXZK010000108.1 GCA_023451415.1 Bacillota bacterium
GAGCGGGACAGCTCATGGTTCTCCCCTTTGAAGAGGCAGAGGCGGGTCTCCACGCCCCGGTTGATGATATTGGTGTAGTACTGGAGCGCTTCTCCCAGGGGACAGCGGAAGTCCTCCTCGGAGTGGATGAAAAGCATGGGGGTGTTGGCATTGTCGGCAAACTTCAGCGGGGAAGAGGCCCAGCCCTCCTCCACCTTGATCCGGGAGGAAACCCCGCCGAACCGGCAGGGACTGTACATATAGGACCAGTCGCTGGCGCCCTCATCGGTGATCCAGTTGGAGATGGAGCGCTGGGAGGCCGCAGCGGCAAAGCGGCCGGTGTGGCCCACGATCCAGTTGGTCATGTAGCCGCCGTAGGAGCCGCCGGTGACGCCAAGATGGCGGGGGTCGATGTCGGGATACCGCTCCAGCACCACATCGGTGAAGGCCATGATGTCGTCGTAGTCCACAGTGCCGTAACGGGTCATGAGGAAACCGAACTCATCCCCCTTGCCGTCGCTGCCACGGGGATTGCAGTAGAAGACGAAGTATCCATGATTGGCCCAGAGCTGCATCTCATGGTAGTAGATGTCGCCGTAGGCGGTTTTGGGCCCGCCGTGGATGTCCAGAATGGCGGGGTACTTCTTCCCAGGGACATAGCCCACAGGGGGGATGACCCACCCCTGGACGGTGTCGCCGTTATCATTTGTGAAGTCGCAGGGGACGGGGGCCGCCACGGAATGGGTCTCGTGGAACGCCTCGTTGAAGGAGGTCAGGCGGGTCTCCGCGCCGGTGTCCAGGTCCACAGCATAGATCTCCTGGAGGCGCATATCCCGCATAGCCACCATGTAGGCGGTGCCGCCGCGGATGTCAAAGCAGTCCACAGCGCCGGCCTTGCGGGTGACGGGGATCTCCCGGCCGCCCTTGGAGATGCGGACGATCTGGGAGGAGCCCTCTTGGGTGATGACATGGTACACCTGGTCTCCCACCACCTTGTGGAGGGCGCCGGAACCGTAGCGGCAGTCGCTGCCCACCGAGTTGTTGATGGGCATCTGGAAGCTTTCAAAAAAGGTTTCCTCCGCGCCGGTCTTGGGGTCAAGGGTGTAGAACCAGGCGTTCTGGCTCCAGACATACCGGCTGCCGTCCGCGCCGGTAAAGAGCACCTTGTCCCCGATGAAGTCCAGGTGGCGCAGTTTGTACCGGTCCAGGGGCAGGAGCTGGCGGGTTTTCCCAGAGGCCACGTCGTACACAAAGATGCCCAGCTTCTGGACCTCTTTGTAGTCGATCTCCATGCCCATATAGGCGATCATGGAGCCATCGGCGCTGACGGCAAAGTCGTTCCCCCGCACCTGGAAGGTCTCGCTGGTGACAGGGGTCAGGGAGCCGTCGGCGGAATCGTACAGATAGAGGCGGTGGCGGATACCGCTGACATAGCCTACGCCGTTCTCCGCAAAGGGGAGCTCGGTGAGCACTGTCCAGCTGGCGCCGTTTTCGGCCAGGTCCTCGGGGTCGCTGAGGGTGGTTTTGGCCTGGATGACAAAGCGGGTGGCATCCAGGCGCTTGATGCTTTCCGCCAGCAGGGGCAGGGTGAAGGCGGGAAGGGACTCGCCTCCGTCCAGCCGCACCTTGTGGTAGGTGGTGGAAGGGGCGGTCAACTTGCCGCTCTGCTCCTTGGGGAAGAGGATGGTGGCGTCATCCAGCCAGAGAAAGCTTTTTTCCCTGCCGCCGTCGGTGAGCCGGGTCGTTTTGCCGGTATCCAGGTCCAGGGCCCAGATGTGGGAACGGTAGCCGTTGACGCCGTAGTCGCATTGGCTGCGGACAAAGCAGGTGTGCCGCCCATCCGGCGAGACCTTGAGGGCGGAAAGGAAGCTGAAATCCAAAAAGTCACGCAGTTCCACTTTCTGCATATGAATACCTCCTTAGAGCATAATGGAAAGAGCGGAGGACATTCCTGAGAATATCCTCCGCTGTGGTCGGTGTTGGCAGCGCCGCACAATGCTGAGCACGGGACCGCACCAGTGGATCTTTCATCAGATGGGGAGCAAAAGCGCGGAGCCGCCCATTGGGCCTCCGGTTTTTTTGCAGGACATGGCGGAAGATCCCATGAGGTGGGCGCCTATGTTTGAGGGAAAGCTTAAAATTGTGCCGCGCAGGCGCTTACAGGTTGCGGCGCTTCTTTTCCACCAGCGCTGCCTGATAGCCGAAGGCGCTCCAGGCGTCGTTTTTGCCGGCCTCCAGCACCTTGAGGATCATCTCGTTGCCCTTGGCTTCCTCACCGATCTCATAGTAGTAGTTGGCCAGGCCGAAGCCCATGGTCACCAGCTCCAGGTCATTGGGGTTGGGGGTCATCAGCTCTTCGGGCTTGATAAGGCCCTTGTACATGAGCAGGCGGCGGTGATAGGACACCACCATGCCGGGCTCCATATCGGGGGTGATGCGGTCCAGAAGCTTGGCGGCCTCTTCCTTCTTGCCAAGGCGGCGGAGGGTCATCCACAGCCAGTCGGTGCAGGAGATGACGTCCAGGTCCTCGTCGCTCATGGTGTAGCAGACCCGGTAGGTCTTTTCGGCCCGCTCATAGTCGCCCAGGAGGAAGTAGCTCAGGGCCAGGTGATACCAGCAGTCCACATTGGTGGGATCCAGGCGGATGGCAAACTCAAAGTCGGCGGCCGCCTCGGCGTAACGGCTGGTGTTGATGTAGGCGTGGGCCTTGTGGCGGTAAAGCAGGGGATAGAAGGGGTTATAGCTGATGCCCATGGAGTAGGCGTCGATGGCCTCACGGTGCATGGACTGGCGGCGGTAGGCACGGCCCAGCTTGATCCACAGCTCGGGGTCATAGGGGTTGGCCTCGGCGGCAGCCTTGGCGTCCAGAGCGATCTGGGAAACAGGCTCGGAAGTCCGCTCGACATGGACCTCAGAGCTCATGGAGGCAACATTCTCCAGGAAAGGTTCGGACAGTACGTTAGCCATAATAGCACCTCATTATTTTGTTAGTGTGTGGCATGAGGACGGCGGGCCGGCGGCCGGCTCAGTCCTCCCAGTTTCGGAGATCCCGGCGGGCGGCCTGCTCGGCAAAGCCGCTCCAGCTTTCGTTTTCCGCGATTCTTTTCAGGATGGGGTAGGCTTTTTCCTTCTGCCCCTGGGTGACATACCAGTAGGCAACGCCGTAACCGTAGGTGGCGTACATGTGCTCATCCAGGGTC
>JAEXZK010000248.1 GCA_023451415.1 Bacillota bacterium
CTTCTGTCCACACCCAGGCTCTGGTCGGAGACGTCGGGGAGCCGCTCCACCATCTGGATGATGTCCTGCATCTCCTTCTGGAACTTCTCCACGTCGCTTTCCTCAATATGCAGCCTGGAAAGCTTGGCGATGTGTTTGATGTCGATATTCAACGCGCTTATCCCCTTTCAAGCATTTCTTTAAATTGGTTTCCATCTATCACAGGCACACCCAGCTGGTTTGCCTTGGTCAGCTTGCTTCCGGCGTCCTCTCCTGCCAGAACATAGGTGGTCTTTTTGGAGACCGAGGAAGAAGTTTTGCCGCCGTTTGCCTCGATGAGGGCTGCAGCCTCGCTCCTGGTCATGGCGGGCAGGGTCCCGGTGAGGACAAAGGTCATCCCGGCAAAGCGCTGGGAGTCCGTCCTTTGGCTGGACTGTGTGTTGACCCCGGCAGACTGGAGGGCCTGGCAGAGCGCACGGTTCCTGCTGTCGGCAAAGTACCCGGCCACGCTTTCAGCCATGATCCCCCCAAAGCCGTCTATGGCGCTGATCTCCTGGAAAGGGGCGTCCATGACGGCCTCCAGGGAGCCGAACCGCTGGGCCAGCAGCTTGGCCGCTTTTTCTCCGATTCCGGGGAGCCCAAGGCCAAAAAGAAGCTGAGACAGGTCATTTTCCTTGGAATGCTCAATGGCCGTTATGATATTCTGGGCCTTTTTCAGGGCAAAACCCGGCAGGCTCTGAAGATCCTCCACCCGGAGCTGATAAAGGTCTGCGGGAGAACGGACCATCTCCCGCTCCACCAGCAGATTGCAGACCGCCGTCCCCATGCCGTCGATATCCATGGCGCTGCGGGAGCAGAAATGGATGATGCTCCGCCGCAGCTGGGCCGGGCAGCTGGTGTTGGGGCAGCGGATAGCTGCCTGATCAGGGTCCCGCACCAAGACGTCCCCGCAGGAGGGGCAGGTCTCAGGGAGCTGGTAGGGGGGCTTGGCGGGATCGTGGCGTACAACCCGCACCACCTCGGGGATGATATCCCCGGCCTTCCGCACCACCACAGTGTCCCCGATGGCGATGTTCTTTTCGTTGATAAAATCCTGATTGTGGAGCACCGCCCGGCTGACGGTAGTGCCCGCCAGCTGGATGGGGGTAAAAACGGCGGTGGGCGTCACGGCGCCGGTCCGTCCCACCTGCACCTGGATGTCCAGGATTTCCGTTTCCTTTTCTTCGGGCGGATACTTGTAGGCGACGGCCCAGCGGGGGTATTTGGCGGTGGCTCCCAGCAGCTCTCGGTCTGCAAAGCCGTCAACCTTTACAACGGCTCCGTCGATGTCATAGCCATATGTTCCCCGATGCTCGCCGATGCTGCGGATGTCCGCCACCACAGCCTCTATATCGGTGTAAACATGGTAGGATGGGATAACATGGAAGCCCAGCTCCCCCAGATAATCCAAGGACTGGCTGTGGCTGGTCAGCTCTTTCCCCTGGATCTGCTGGACGTTGAAGACAAAAATATCCAGGCCCCGGGTGGCGGTAATTTTGGGGTCCTTTTGGCGGAGGGACCCGGCCGCCGCATTGCGGGGGTTCTTAAAGGGCTGCTCCCCGCTCAGTTCCTGCTGCTCCACCACCCGCTGGAAGCTTTCCACCGGCATGTAGACCTCTCCACGGACTTCCAGCAGCGGCAGACGCTCCGGCAGCTCCACTGGGATGGTGTGGACAGTGCGCAGGTTGTGGGTGACGTCCTCCCCTACAAAGCCGTTGCCCCGGGTGGAGCCGACGGCCAGCTTTCCGTTGCGGTACTCCAGGGAGACCGACAGGCCGTCGATCTTGGGCTCCACCACATAACGGGGCTCCGGCAGGCTCTCCCGCACACGGCGGTCAAACTCGTACAGCTCATCAAAGGAAAAAACGTCCTGGAGGGAGCCCATCTGCACCTTGTGCTCCACCTGGGCAAAGGTGTTTTTGACGTCGCCGATGACCCGCCCGGTGGGGGAATCGGGCAGCCTGTACTGGGGGTATTGCTCCTCCAGGTCCATGAGCTGATGGAGCAATTGGTCATATTCATGATCGCTGATTTCCGGGGCATCCTGATTGTAATAAAGGTCCGCGTGATGCGCCACCAAGGCCATCAGATCCTCTATTTTCTTTTTGACTTCTTCGCTCATAACTTCACCTCATAATAACCAAATAATTATAGCAGATTTTAGCAACCATTACAATCAAAAAGCGGCAATTATTGGCCGGAGCCGCGGTTCTGGGCATTGTAGTCCTCGATCATCCCCACAAGGGGGTCCGTGCCGTCCCCCACCAGTGTGTAAGCCTCCGGCACCAGCCCTACAATGACCGTTTCAGCCAGGCATATGTTGGTGGAGACGTCGGTGGAAACACTGTATCCGGGGATGATGGCGCTCATATTCATTTTGACACTGAGCATGATCTGGTGACGGGTCTGGTTGATACCCGCGGAATCAAAAACATTGGTAATGGATGTTTCCACAAAATTTGCGGGCACCAGCAGGATCTCCACATCAGGCCCCCGGCCGGAAAAAAAGGGCCCTCCCACTATGGTCCCCAAAGGTACCCGGATGCTTTCCTGCCGGAG
>JAEXZK010000019.1 GCA_023451415.1 Bacillota bacterium
GTAATACTCCACGGGTACGTCGATGTCGGTAAAAACCTCCAGGTCCGGCCGCCAGCGGATGCGGGTGCCGGTGGGCTTGCCGCGGGTGGCAGCCTTCTGGAGGCCCCCAACATTCTCGCCCTTTTCAAAATGAAGGTTATACCGGAAGCCGTCCCGGATGATCTCCACGTCCATGTATTCGGAGGAATACTGGGTGGCGCAGGAGCCCAGGCCGTTGAGCCCCAGGGAAAACTCATAGTTGTCCCCGCCGCCGTTGTCGTATTTGCCTCCCGCGTAAAGCTCACAGAAGACCAGCTCCCAGTTATACCGCTCCTCCTTGGGGTTGTAGTCCACCGGGCAGCCGCGGCCAAAGTCCTGGACCTCAATGGATCTGTCCCGATACTTGGTGACGATGATCCTGTCGCCGTGGCCTTCCCTGGCCTCGTCGATGGCGTTGGAGAGGATTTCAAAGACCGAATGTTCGCATCCCTCCAGGCCGTCGGAGCCAAAAATAACACCGGGGCGTTTGCGCACCCGGTCCGCGCCTTTGAGGGAGGAAATACTTTCGTTGTCATATGCGTTCTGCTTCGTTTTTGCCATGTGCGCCTCCATCTATATCAGGATTGGATGGCCGGCCCGCCAGGCCAGACCAGAAAGTTCCAAAATAAATTATCCTTTGCTTCCCTGCTTTTGTCAAGCAATTTTATCTTTCCCGCATCCTGCCTCAAATTTTCGGAAGAAAACACCGCGCCCGGCAGCAAAACTCGCTGCCGGGCGTTTTCTATTGTTTATCAGGTTTCGGGGGGCGTCTCCTGCGGGCCTGCATCCTCCTGAGGCTCCGCGGGTTCTTCTGGCTGCGGAGCAGGCTGAGCAGCGGCCTGCTGGGCCTGTACTCTGGCGGCTTCGGCCTCCGCCTTGGCCTCCTCCTTGGATTTGCGGGCGGCGTAGTCCGCCTCCTGCCTGGCGATAAGCTCCTCCAGGGTGACCTCGTCCTTCATCAGTTTATCAAAGGTCTCTCCGTCGATCTTTTCATATCGCTTGAGGTAGTCGGCCAGCTGATGGAGCTTCTCCATCTCGGACTCCAGAATATCGTGGGCCCGCTGGTAGGCGGTGTCGATAATCTCCCGGATCTCTTCGTCGATAAGGGCGGCCACCTGCTCGGAATAGCCGCGGTCCTGGGCCAGGTCCATCCCCAGGAAGACCTCGTTCTGATCCTTGCCGTAGACCATGGGCCCCAGCTTATCGCTGAAACCGAACTTGGTAACCATGGCCCGGGCGATTTTGGTAGCCCGCTCGATATCATTGGAGGCGCCGGTGGAAATATCGTCCAGCACCAGGCTCTCGGCCATCCGGCCGGCCAGCAGGGTGACGATCATCTCCTGCATCTCCCGCCTGGTCTGGTACATCACGTCCTTCTCGGGCAGGGAGAGGGTATAGCCTCCCGCACCGCCCCGGGGGATGATGGAGACCTGATGGACCTTGTCCTGGGTCTCGCAGTGGAAGGTAACAATGGCATGGCCCGCCTCGTGGTAAGCGGTGAGGTTCCGCTCCTTTTCCAGGATGACGTGGGAGCGCTTCTCGGGGCCGACGATGACCTTGATGGTAGCCTCCTCGATCTCGGTCATGGTGATGGCCTTTTTGTCCTTGCGGGCGGCGAGAAGGGCCGCCTCGTTCACCAGATTTTCCAGATCGGCGCCGGTGAACCCGCCGGTGGTCTGTGCAATGACCCGCAGCTCCACATCGGGGGCGATGGGCTTGTTGCGGGTGTGGACCTTCAGGATTTCTTCCCGGCCCTTGACGTCGGGGTAACCCACGGTGATGTGGCGGTCAAAACGGCCGGGGCGCATCAGGGCGGGGTCCAGGATGTCCTTGCGGTTGGTGGCGGCGATGACGATGACCCCGGCGTTGGCGCCAAAGCCGTCCATCTCCACCAACAGCTGGTTGAGGGTCTGCTCACGCTCGTCGTGGCCGCCGCCCAGGCCGGCGCCGCGGTGCCGGCCCACGGCGTCGATCTCATCGATGAAAACGATGCTGGGGGCGCTCTTCTTGGCCTGCTCAAAGAGGTCGCGGACACGGGACGCACCCACGCCCACAAACATCTCCACAAAATCGGAGCCGGAGATGGAGAAGAAGGGGACGCCCGCCTCCCCCGCCACGGCCTTGGCCAGCAGGGTCTTGCCGGTGCCCGGAGGGCCCATAAGCAGCACGCCTTTGGGGATGCGCGCGCCCAGGCTGTTAAACTTCTGAGGGTTCTTGAGGAACTCCACGATTTCCTGGAGTTCCGCCTTTTCCTCATCGGCGCCCGCCACGTCCGCAAAGGTGACCCGCTCCCCCTCCTCGGGGAGCTTGGGCTTGGCCTTGGCAAAGCTCATGGGATTGCCCGCGCCCCGGGTCTGCCGCATCATAAAGTAGAAAAGCAGCACCATGGCGCCGATGGGCAGCACCACCGAGATGAGCAGAGACATGAGCACCGATGGCTCCTCCGGCTGGAGGAAATATTGTTTTATGGGGGCGTCGGGGTGGGCCTCGTTATACTGGGCCACCAGGTCGTGGGTATCGTTCACAAACAGGTTGAGGTTGGGCACATCGTACTTGTACTCCGTGGAATCGCCCCGCAGCTTGTAGGTGAGCTCCAGGGTCCCGAAGTCCAGCGTGTATTCCTCCACCTTCTGATCTTCAAAGTACCCGATGATTTTGTTGTACTCTGTGGGCTTTTGCTCATTGAGGTTGGGCAGCATCTGCATGGCCAATACCAGCATGACCGCCAACACACCCAAGTAGATAAAAAGCCCCTTTCTATTTGAAGTCAATGGCTTCACTCCCGTCTAAAGCAGCTATCTATAAAACCGGCCCAGAGGACCGCAGCGCTTTCATCATTATTTTTCGTAGACTTTGGGGGCAAGGATCCCCACATAGGGCAGATTGCGGTACTTTTCGTCATAATCCAGGCCGTATCCCACCACGAACTCGTCGGGGATGACAAAACCCACATAATCGGATTTGACGCTGGTCTGACGGCGCTCGGGCTTATCC
>JAEXZK010000046.1 GCA_023451415.1 Bacillota bacterium
CCCTAAACCTGTGCCTTGGCTTAGTTACGCCTCCAGTGGGAGGGTGCCTGATGATCGGCAACATGATTGCCGAAGAAAAGCTGGAGCATACCCTTAAAGCTATCCTCCCCATGCTTGGCTTAGGCATCATTGTCCTTATGCTTACTACATATATTCCCCAGCTTACCCTATGGCTGCCTGCGGCAGCAAGGGGATGATCCTTCTCTGTGTAAACGGCAAAAGCGGTTTCCTTCAAAAAAGGAAGCCGCTTTTGCCGTTGCTTTTTATGTAGGGCGCGGCGTACCCGCGCCTTGGTCCTTGGCCTGACTGCGGCCGGGGGCCCGAAGATCCGCCCTGGGGCGGTGCCGTTCTGGGCAGCCTGGGGAGGCTGGCTTCAGCCCATAATGCCCGAGGCTACGTTGTCCACCACGGTGTCCACTACTTCGCCCATCATTTTAGCGGCTTTGCCCGCTGTTTTTTTCATCGCCTTGCGCGTGCCCTTCATGGACTTTGCGTTCATTACATAGGCGGCGGCGCCTGCGGCCAGCGTCACCGCGGCGATCCCTGTTACGGCGGAAGCCATGTTGTTGTGCTTGCTGTGCATAATGATTCTCCTTCCGACAAACCTGCGGCGGAACCTGCGCCGTAGGCCGGCGCGCGTCTGAACCGCTGTTTGCAATCATTATTCTAACCGCCGCCGCCGGAGGTAACCGTATCACTTTTTGGAAGAAAAATTTCTTTTTACCTATTGTACAATGATCAGCCTTATATTTTCTTTAAATTTATACTATCTGCTGATAGCATAAAATTTATCTTTCCACAGCGCGAAAAAAAGTGGCCGTCCCGCACAAACTATGGTAAACTAAAACATCGGCCTTTATACCCTCTGCACAAAAGACCTCCCGTCCCCAGAGCCCGGCTCCCGCTTTGAACCGCCGCCGCCGGACGCTTATACTAAGAACAGCGAGGTATCCTGCTATGGCAAACCAGCATCTCCGTGTCGCCGCCATCCACGACCTTTCCGGCTTTGGCCGGTGCTCCCTGGCCGTCATCCTTCCAGTCATCTCCGTTATGGGCATCCAGGTCTGCCCCGTACCCACCGCCGTCCTTTCCACCCATACCGGGGGATTTGGCGACGTGGCCCTCCGGGACCTCACCGATTACATGAGCCCCTGCCTGACCCATTACAAAGCCCTGGGGCTCCGGATGGACTGCGTTTACACCGGCTATCTCAGCTCCGCGGAGCAGGTGGACCACTGCCTGGCCTTTTTTGACGCCTTCCCGAGCGCGCTCAAGGTGGTGGACCCTGTCATGGGCGACCACGGCAAGCTTTACCGCTCCTTTACCCCCCAGATGGTGGCGGGGATCGGCTCCCTTGCCGCTCGGGCCGACGTCATCACCCCCAATCTCACCGAGGCCATGATCCTCCTGGGGGAGGACGCCCTCCAGGGCCCGGTGACCACAGCCCAGGCCAGGAGCCTTCTGGCCCGGCTGAGCAAGCTGGGGCCGGGGCGCGTGGTGATCACCGGGGTCACCCTGGCTACCGGGGAGTACGGCAATCTCTGCTACGACCAGGAGCACAACTCCTACTGGAAGTCCGTCACCGACTACCTGCCGGTGCGCTATCCCGGTACCGGGGATATCTTTGCGGCGGTGCTCACCGCCGGGCTCCTCCAGGGGGACAGCCTGCCCATGGCCATGGACCGGGCCACCCGGTATGTAGAGCTGACCATCAAAACCACCTACGGCTACAGCACCGACCCCCGGGAGGGCGTCCTGCTGGAGCAGACCCTCCCCTGGCTGACCCAGCGGGAGGTGCCCAAGAATTACAGCAGCCTTTGACGGGTACGGCCCCCTGCGCTGTGCCCGATAAGGAGCGGCCCGCTCTGGCAAGCCGGCCGCCATATCTTTTACAGCAAAGAGGGTACGTATTATGAACAACAAAAAAATCACTGTCCATGATCTTGTGGTGGTGGGGCTGATGGCCGCTATGGTCTTTGTCTGCACCGCTTTCCTGAAGATCGGGCCCATCCCCACCCCTGCGGGTCCCACCCAGCTCAAGACGGGCAACGCCGTCTGCCTGCTGGCCGGCCTCCTGTTCGGCGGCTGGCGGGGCGGTTTGGCCGCCGGCATCGGCTCGGCTATTTTTGACCTCACCGAGCCCGCCTTTGCCCCCAGCGCCCCCTTCACCCTGGTCTTTTTCTTCCTCATGGGCTTTGTCTGCGGCGTCGTCTCCCACCTGGGAGGCCGGGACGGCAAAGACTACAAGTGGAACATCCTTGCCGCAGCCGCCGGCTCCGGCACTTATCTGGTCCTCCACCTGGGCAAAAGTGTCATCACCCTGGTGCTGGCCGGCAGCGACCTGGGCGCAGCCCTGGCCGCCTGCGGCGTCAAGTTCATCACCTCGGGCATCAATGCCGTATTTGCCGTTGTGGTGGCCAGCGCACTGGCCCCTGTGCTGCGCAAGGCCCTGGAACAGGCCGGTGTTTACAGGCGCTTCCACGGCGAATAAAGCGGCTCCCTTCTGCAAAAAAGCTCCTTTCCCCTGGGGGAAGGAGCTTTTTATC